>NZ_JBGONH010000005.1:0-135703 GCF_041439075.1 Vibrio sp. FF145 | reverse complement strand
GGGAGTTCGAATCTCTCCACCCCTGCCATATTTAAGGCTCTAGCAGAAATGCTAGGGCCTTTTTGCTTTCTGAAGCTAATTATACGCCATTAGCAAAGCAGCGGATTCTCCGGCTTGCCAAAATAGCGCGTGTTGGGAGTCTAAACCTCTACTCCTGCCACATACAAAGCCTCAGCAGAAATGCTAGGTTTTTTTACGTCTGTTGCTTCTTCGAAGCAATGTTGGGAGAACTAGGCGTCCTCCTAACTTACCAGTTTGGTTGAATCTCCGGAGTGCCGACTCAGTCCTCCTCTGGCATATTTAAGGATCTAGACTGCACGCCCCGGTAGAAAGACTAGACCCTTCTTGCTACTGCATCAGATGTTCTATAGAGAAGTTTCGGTTCTAGAACATTGGTGTGCGAAGCTTTACTCTAATTACAATTCCTCTTCGATCGTGGTTCTCTTTCTACACTTTATTATGCTTTCAATACTTCACTTGAAAAGAAGGCCATGTATCTTTACTTAATTTATTTCCGTAAATACTTTGTGTTTATCTTCGCTCGAATGCACTCAAACTGGTGGTTGCTTGTTGGCCTGTTTGGAAGCGTTAGGTACGACAAAGAGTCGTGATTGCAGATAGCAATCATGACTAAAGTAGTGGTCAGAGATAGGGATCAACTTGTAGGCTAGAGAGGCGTGCTTGTTGATGGACACAGGTACAAAAAAGGCCGCTTATACTAAGCGACCTTCGTTTATATTTTTCGGTGTTAATCCAATTCTTTCTCAGCTTGTTTCGCTTTTTCTATCATTGGAGTGATTGTTGATCCTTGAACCAGAATAGAGAATACAACAACAGCATAGGTCATAACGAGGATTATCTCTTTAACATCTATTGCCTTGTCTTCAATCACCCAGATACCTGAAGGGATTGAAAGTGCCATGGCTAGAGCTAAGCCTCCGCGTAAACCACCCCAAGTTAGAATCTTAGTTGACCACGGGTTGTAAGTTCTAAAGCGTTTAAATCCAATATAAGACAAGAAAACACTTAGGTAGCGAGCACTCAATACTAGAGGAACTGCGAACGCCATCAAAATCCAATCTTCTTGGTGGAACTTGAATAGCAGCATAGACATACCAATCAACAAGAATAGTACGCCATTTAAGAACTCATCTATTAATTCCCAGAAATGGTCTAGGTGATCCTCACTTTCTTTAGAAAATCCGATGAAGCGTGTCCAGTTGCCTATCATGATACCAGATACCACCATTGCTAATGGTCCAGATACATGCAGAACCTCTGCAAAAGCATAACCAGCTGTAGGAATACCGATGGTTAATAGCAACTCCATCGAGTGGTCATCGGTGTTGCTGATTAGATAGTGGAATATCAAACCTAAAACAAATCCGTATACGATACCGCCAATAGCCTCTTGGACGAATAACATGGTCACGCTACCTACAGTCGGTGCTTCTGTGCCGAACGCAATGGTAAATAGGGTTACGAAGATGACTAGGCCAAAACCATCGTTGAATAGAGATTCTCCCTCTATTTGAGTAGAGATTCGTCTGGGAGCATCGAGCTTCTTCACTATTGCTAATACAGCTATTGGATCGGTTGGAGATATTAGAGAACCAAACAGTAAGCAATAAATTAGGTCAAATTGAATACCGATAAATTGACAGAATCCATAAAGTACAAAGCCAATAAAGAATGTCGAAAATAGTGTAGCACCAAGAGCGAGTACCGTTATTTCCCATTTCTGATCTTTTAGATTAGGTAACTTAATCCCCAAACCACCTGCAAAGAGTAAGAATCCCAGTATTCCTTTCAGGAGGAAGTCTTCAAAATTGATACTGGCAACGGTTTCTGAGGCGATGTCAGCCAATTGGAACCAATTGTTTTGTCCCGCAATGATAATCAATAGAGATAGCATCATTGAACCAGCTGTGATGGCGATGGTTGTCTGCATTTTACCAATTTTGGTATTAACGAAAGCAATAAGCATGGCAGCAGCGGACAAGAAGCATAAGGTGTAATAGACCGACATTGGGAACTCAATATGTAACAAAATATGAATATTAATTCTCGTTCTCTCATGCTCAAATAGCAAACATTTTTTTGTCATGACTTGGTCATTTACTTCATATTTTAGACGTCTAGACTCCTTTTGAATGTGTGGTAGGATGGAGAGATAATTAAAGGAATGAGGTTGTATCGTGGGAAGTAATGTAAGGCAAAAGATTGAGGCTCTGTTGAAGCAACGAATTTTACTGATTGATGGTGGTATGGGTACCATGATTCAGGATTATAAATTGGAAGAGCAAGACTATCGCGGTGAGCGATTTGCTGATTGGCATAGTGACTTAAAAGGTAACAATGACCTTTTGGTACTTACGCAGCCTAAGCTTATCAAAGATATCCATATGGAGTATTTGGAAGCCGGTGCTGATATCCTCGAGACCAATACCTTTAACGCTACAACCATCGCTATGGCCGACTATGATATGGAAAGTCTTAGCGAAGAAATTAACTATGCTGCTGCTAAGTTGGCTCGTGAAGCGGCAGATGAATGGACAGTGAAGACTCCTGATAAACCCCGTTTCGTGGCGGGTGTGTTAGGTCCAACTAACCGAACTTGTTCTCTCTCTCCAGATGTTAATGATCCGGGCTATCGTAATGTTAGCTTTGATGAACTTGTTGAGGCTTACTCTGAATCGACTCGTGCGCTTATCAAGGGCGGTTCAGACTTAATTCTTATTGAAACTATCTTCGATACGTTAAACGCGAAAGCGTGTGCTTTTGCGGTTGAATCTGTCTTTGAAGAAGTAGGTATCATTTTACCGGTTATGATCTCCGGTACTATCACAGATGCATCTGGTCGGACGCTTTCCGGACAAACAACAGAAGCATTCTATAATGCCCTTCGTCATGTAAAACCTATCTCATTTGGATTGAACTGTGCATTAGGTCCAGATGAATTGCGCGAATATGTCGGTGAGATGTCTCGTATCTCCGAATGTCATGTTTCTGCACACCCTAATGCGGGTTTACCTAACGCATTTGGTGAGTATGACCTTTCTCCCGAAGATATGGCTGAACACGTCAAGGAATGGGCTGAAAGTGGTTTCTTGAACTTAATTGGTGGTTGTTGTGGTACGACGCCAGAACATATACGCCAAATGGCAGAAGCTGTTGAAGGTGTAACACCGCGCCAATTACCAGATTTACCCGTCTCTTGTCGTCTCTCTGGTTTAGAGCCATTGACGATATCCAAGGAATCTCTGTTTGTTAACGTGGGTGAGCGAACTAACGTTACGGGCTCTGCTCGCTTTAAGCGCCTTATCAAAGAAGAGCTATATGATGAAGCTTTGAGTGTGGCTCGAGAGCAAGTTGAGAATGGCGCTCAAATTATCGATATCAACATGGATGAAGGGATGCTAGACGCTGAGGCGTGTATGGTTAAATTCCTTAATCTATGTGCGTCTGAGCCTGAGATCTCGAAAGTGCCAGTCATGGTCGACTCTTCAAAATGGGAAGTTATTGAAGCGGGTCTGAAATGTATTCAGGGTAAAGGCATCGTTAACTCGATCTCATTGAAGGAAGGGAAAGAGAAGTTTGTCGAACAAGCGAAACTGGTTCGCCGATATGGTGCTGCCGTTATCGTGATGGCGTTCGATGAAGTTGGCCAAGCTGATACTCGAGAGCGTAAGGTTGAGATTTGCACTAATGCCTACAATATTCTGGTTGATGAAGTGGGCTTCCCACCTGAAGATATTATTTTTGACCCGAACATTTTTGCTGTGGCGACAGGTATTGATGAGCATAACAACTATGCGGTCGATTTCATTGAAGCTGTAGGGGACATCAAACGAGACTTACCTCATGCGATGATTTCTGGTGGTGTATCGAATGTTTCGTTCTCATTCCGAGGTAATAACTACGTTCGTGAGGCTATCCACGCAGTATTCCTATACCACTGCTTTAAAAACGGTATGGATATGGGCATCGTAAATGCTGGGCAATTAGAGATTTACGATAATGTCCCTGAGGATTTACGTGAAGCCGTTGAAGATGTGGTTCTAAACCGCCGAGATGATTCCACTGAGCGCTTGCTAGATATCGCAACTGAATATCTAGAGCGTGCAGTTGGAAAAGTTGAAGATAAATCTGCTTTAGAGTGGCGTACCTGGCCAGTAGAAAAACGCTTAGAGCATTCCTTAGTGAAAGGTATTACCGACTTTATTGTTGAAGATACCGAAGAAGCTCGTGTTAATGCCTCTCGCCCTATCGAGGTGATAGAAGGCCCATTAATGGATGGTATGAATGTGGTTGGTGACCTCTTTGGTGAAGGTAAGATGTTCCTTCCTCAAGTGGTGAAATCTGCACGTGTTATGAAGCAAGCGGTAGCCCATCTAGAGCCATTTATCAATGCAACCAAAGACGTAGGTGCAACTAACGGAAAAATCTTACTTGCGACCGTAAAAGGAGATGTTCACGATATTGGAAAAAATATTGTGGGCGTTGTCTTGCAGTGTAATAACTACGAAATTATCGATTTAGGCGTGATGGTTTCATGTGAAAAAATCCTTAAGGTCGCTAAGGAAGAAAACGTCGATATCATTGGCCTTTCGGGTTTGATCACTCCTTCCCTGGATGAGATGGTGCATGTTGCGAAAGAAATGGAAAGACAAGGCTTTAAACTGCCTCTTCTCATCGGTGGAGCAACCACATCTAAAGCGCATACAGCCGTTAAGATTGAACGGAACTACTCTGAGCCTGTGGTCTACGTAAACAATGCTTCACGTGCGGTGGGTGTGTGTACTTCGTTGCTATCTAACGAATTGAAACCTGCATTTGTTGAGAAGTTGAATATTGATTACGATCGCGTTCGCGATCAGCATAATCGTAAGAAGCCTCGTACTAAACCGGTCACTCTTGAAAGAGCACGTGCTAATAAAGTAGCTATCGATTGGGATGCTTACACGCCACCGGCACCCGCTAAACCGGGAGTTCACATCTTTAATGATTTTGATGTGGCAACTTTGCGTCAGTACATCGACTGGACTCCATTCTTTATGACATGGTCATTGGTCGGTAAATACCCTGCAATTCTTAGTCATGAAGAAGTGGGCGAGGAAGCGAAACGCTTATTCAAAGATGCCAACGATTTATTGGATCGAGTACAGAAAGAGAAATTACTTGGAGCTCGTGGGATGTGTGCGATGTTCCCTGCTAACAGCGTTGGCGATGATATCGAAGTGTATACCGATGAATCTCGTACTGAAGTGTTAAAGGTTTTACACAACCTTCGTCAACAAACCGAGAAGCCAAAAGGTTTTAACTACTGTTTGTCTGATTACATCGCTCCAAAAGAAAGCGGGAAAGCGGACTGGATTGGCGGTTTTGCCGTAACGGGGGGGATTGGTGAACGTGAATTGGCTGATGAATACAAAGCCAATGGCGATGATTACAATGCCATCATGATTCAAGCGGTTGCTGACCGATTGGCTGAAGCGTTCGCGGAGTATCTGCATAAAGAAGTGAGAAAGGATATTTGGGGTTACTCGCCAGATGAGGACTTGTCTAACGACGATTTGATTCGTGAGAAGTACCAAGGTATTCGTCCAGCTCCAGGTTACCCTGCTTGCCCAGAACATACAGAAAAAGGAACGTTGTGGGAGTTGATGGACGTTGAAAAAGCGATCGACATGTCACTAACAACGAGCTACGCGATGTGGCCTGGTGCTTCAGTGTCTGGTATGTACTTTTCACATCCTGATGCCCGATACTTTGCGATTGCACAGATTCAACAGGATCAAGTGGATAGCTATGCCGACCGTAAAGGTTGGGATATGTTGGAAGCTGAGAAGTGGTTAGGCCCAAACATTAACTAGTTTGAATCTATAACGAGCTTTGCTTCGCAATGTAAAAAAGAGAAAGGGTTGCTTAATAGCAACCCTTTTTGTATCTGTAATTTAGTTATTTATCTGTCGATGATAAACGGACTACCTACTCAAATAACTCTTGATGAAGTTTTTGAATCGCCAACTTAGACACAGATTCATCTAGCAAGAAGCATAGGTTGTGTGGGCTTGCTCCGTAACAAATCATACGTAGGTTGAAATCTTCTAGAGTGCCGAATACCTGCTTTGCATAGCCTTTGCTTTCGCTCATGTTGTTACCAATAAGAGCAACAAGGCATAGGTCGTGCTCAATATCTACGGAACACAACTCTTCAAGCTCAAGGCGAGCGGCTTCAGGTAACTCAGGAGCACCACCAGAGGTATCGGTTTGATCGAGAGTAAGTGAGACACTGATCTCTGAGGTAGTGATAAGATCGACTGAGATCTTATGTTTAGCCAGGATCTCGAATACCTTTGCCAAAAAACCATAGGCATGGAACATGTTAGCGCTGCGTAGCGTAACCATGGTTTGGTTGCAGCGTAGGGCAAGCGCTCTGAACAGAGGAGAGCTTTCAACTTGTTGACGAATCCATGTTCCACCAAGCTCTGGTGCTTTTGATGAGCCGACAAAAACAGGGATTTGATGGCGTAGTGCAGGAACCAGAGTTGAAGGGTGTAATATTTTCGCGCCAAAGTTTGCCATCTCAGATGCCTCACTGAAGCTGATCTCTGGGATAGGAGATGCTTTCGATGCGATGCGTGGATCTGTGGTGTAGATGCCTGGAACATCAGTCCAAATTTCTAAGCCAATCGCTTGTACCGACTCCGCAATCAGTGCAGCTGAATAATCACTGCCGCCACGACCTAACGTTGTGGTGTTACCTTCGCTGTCGGCACCGATAAAACCTTGGGTAACGACAACTTGTTCTTCGCAAAGTGGAATCAGTTTCTGCTGTGCAAGGGCTGCAATATCTTCCAGTTGTGGTTCTGCTTTACCGAAATCATCATTGGTGCGCATCACTTCTCTGATATCAAAACGAGCCGCTGGTGTACCACGTTCGCGAATGATTTGAGCGAGGATATGTGTCGACATCAGTTCGCCACATGCCACTAGGTGATCGGTGAGTTTGGTACTGGCTTGGAATGATGCGGCTTCTGCAGCGCTCGCAATATCATCCAGAATACAGTGCACATCTTTTTCAATGCTAATTGGGTCAGCTAGCTGAGCAAGAATCGTATTATGAATATCGGTTAACTGTGTCACTAGTTCTTGGCGACGAGTTTTATCTTGAACACCATTCGCGAGTTCAACAAGCAGGTTAGTCACGCCAGAGCATGCGCTACTCACGACCAGTTTCGTATTTGAGTTGTTTTCAATAATGGCAGCACAACGGCTCATTGCTTCAAAGTTGGCAACACTTGTTCCACCAAACTTAGCGACATTAAAAGAACCAGCTACATTAGATGCACTCACGATATATCTCCCACGATTTCCTAAAATAAAATTACTGTTGGGTAATCCAACGTCCGATGTTTTTCGAAGAGAGTTTTAGAGCAAAAAAGAGAGGAATTATTAGAATAGTAACCTCAGAAGCTCTTCACCATATAGAAATGGCGACAGTTAACGGGATTCAGCCCGCTCAACCGATAATAAAGGTCCTGCATCCTTTTATTATCTCGGCACTGCTCCCCATGAATGTTTTGTATTGGAAATGCGGTTCCACAAAACACCTGCCTGGGCAGTGCTCCTCTTCTGCTAGATAGCCATTTCATTGAACGTGTTTGCGCAAATAATGTCAATCCGTAACGTGAGATAATTGAAAAATAATTTTAACAATTATGTGACACTGGTTTGACCTCAATACTTATGGCTAATTGCTGAGGTAATCAATTTGCTTTAGGGTGGATTGTTCACAACATTAACGTAAGGGATGTACATGTCTAATTTAACACTCACTGCTGCTATCGATAGCTTTTATCCGCCACACCGAACGTTAATGGGGCCGGGGCCTTCAGACATTTATCCTCAAGTTTTACAGGCATTAAGCCGTCCAACCATTGGTCACCTCGACCCGCTATTTATTGCGATGATGGATGAGCTTAAACAACTTCTTAAGTATGCATTCCAAACAGAGAATGAATTTACGATTGCTGTTTCTGCTCCAGGCAGTGCGGGCATGGAAACCTGTTTTGTTAATTTGATTGAGCCTGGTGAAAAGGTCATTGTTTGTCGTAACGGTGTTTTTGGTGAGCGTATGCGCGAGAATGTTGTTCGCTGCGGTGGTGAAGCCATCCTTGTTGATGACGAGTGGGGTAAGCCCGTTTCAGTTGAAAAGGTAGAAAAGGCATTGGCAGAAAACCCCGATGCTGTTGCTGTCGCATTTGTGCATGCCGAGACGTCTACTGGCGCGTTATCGGATGCTCAAGCTATTTCCGCAGTCGCTCGTCAGTTTGATGCGTTGTCGATTGTGGATGCGGTGACATCATTAGGTGGTGTGCCATTGTTGGTTGATGAATGGCAGCTTGATGCGGTTTACTCTGGCAGTCAGAAGTGTCTGTCTTGTGTTCCTGGTTTATCTCCAGTGACGTTCTCTCAACGTGCTGTTGATAAAATGAAAGCACGTCAAGCTCCCGTACAAAGCTGGTTCTTGGATCAGAGCTTGGTATTAGGTTATTGGAGTGGAGAAGGTAAGCGTAGTTACCACCATACTGCACCTGTCAATAGCCTCTATGCTCTGCATGAGTCGCTGGTTTTGTTGAAAAATGAAGGCCTAGATAATGCGTGGTCTCGTCACTATGCGATGCACCAAGAACTTAAAGGTGGCGTAGAAGCTTTGGGGTTGGAATTTGTGGTTGCTGAAGAGAGTCGCTTACCTCAATTGAATGCGCTTTACTTCCCTGAAGGGATTGATGAAGCCAAAATAAGAACGCAGCTGTTAGAAGAGTATAATCTTGAAATCGGTGCTGGGCTGGGCTCTCTGGCTGGAAAGGCTTGGCGTATTGGTCTGATGGGTTATGGCGCTCGAAAAGAGAATGTCGCTTTGTGCTTAAAAGCGTTGCAAGATGTTTTAACATAATGCTAATAAATTGAAGTTTAAAAGAAAAGCGCACGAGAGATCGTGCGCTTTTTTGTGCCTAACCGAAAGATCAGAAATGGTGCTTTAGTTCTGAGAGCTAAACATCACTCAGTAGACGACAGGTTATCTTCTTCTTGTGATACTTTCTTATACTGAACCTTTGAAAAGTCTCGATTTGGGAACAAGAAGCTCGCTTCACTGCGAATTTGTTCTGCCTTGCTGTGATCTCCTAATCCTTGATATGCGAGAATCAGGTTGCTGTAGAAAGCAGGCCTTGGCTTATTCTTTATGATTTCTAACGACCAATCTATATAAGGAAGGATCAGGCTAGGATCGGCTTTGTAGAGGCCGATATTTAGATAGGTACTGTACACGTCCCAATCATAGCGATCTTTCCAGACTACGGGGTTGGTTACCTGCTTAAGAATGTCTGGGTTTTTCGGCTTAGACATTTCAAATTTAGTGAGTACATAATTGGTGTGTAAGGCACTCAGCATGTAAAAACTCACTAAGATAGGCACGATTAAGCTCGACACTCTGAGTAGGGTTTTACTGACGATACTAAACGGCTGCTGATAGTGGCGAGAAGCCCGTTGATCGACCCAGTAAATCAAAATGATAAAGGTTATCCAGTGAATCGCCGAGTGGTAAAAAGGATACTCAAGCTGAGAATGTAAGAGTATAGGTATGAATAGCGCAAGCAGTGCTAGACGTGTTCCTTTCGCTGAGCTTGCTATGCGTGACATCACCAACACCGCAGCAATCAAGATACCGATAATTGGTACAATTCCACCTTCTACTCCCCAAAACAGGAACTCATTGTGTGGGTGATCCATTGAAGGAAGGCCGGGGTGATAATTTGAGTTAAGTTGATGCTGGCGAGCCGTGTATAGCGTGTATTCGGATTCGAATTTTCCGTAGCCATAACCGGTAAATGGCTTTTCGATCATCATATCGAGCGCTTGTGGAAAGGTATAAGCTCGTGGACTTTCTAAGTTTGCTTTTTTACTGGCGAAACTATCAGTTGCACTGAGGCTGATTACCGAAAAGGCGACGACGATACCGACTACCACTGATACACACCATCCGTAGAAGCGCTTCTTGGTCGAGAACTTGTAAAGGTAAGGCAGAATGCAGACAAACCCGATTACGGCAGCCAACCATCCTGTACGTGATGCAATGATGATCAGCAAAGGTACGGTTAAGGTTGGTGTCAGGTATAGTAAGAATGACTCGCTAATTTTGCGATTATATTTAGCAGGCTGTCTCGCTAAAAGATAAGCTGAAAGCACAAAACCGGTAGCTAAAAAGCTGGCCATAACATTCGGTTGTTGAAATATCCCATAAGGTCTATTGGCCGCAGTGTTATAACCAAATAGGTTGCCAGGTTCCAGTAAGAAATATTGCACATAGCCAAAAAGTGCTTGTAGGACGACAGCAAGAACAATGAACCACAACATGCGTTGTTTGTGTTTGTTACTGAATTTAAATTGCTGAAGCACCACGAATAAAGCGAAGCCCGCCCACAATCCCAGTAGTCGGCCTGATGCGGCTTGAGGAGAGGCGTTGCTGTAAATAATGGGCAACGTCAGTATCACGCAGCTTATTAGCAAGCCAACGGTTAACTTTGAATATTTGAGTGCTCGGTTAGTGGCAAGCTGGTAGAAGCCAATCGCCAACGTAAAGCTAAGAGCTAACCAAGTGGTTGGATTAAAGGATAAAGCGAGGCCTGAGCCTCCAGGATTGGGCATGAAAAAGTGCATGGCTAATAAGAATATAACAGCTAAAGAGGCAAGGAATGCCTTGTTAAGCGGAAGCTGAGTTCTCTGATTTTCTAGCTGGGTACCGCTAGTATGTATTGTTGCCATAAATCCCTAACCTTATAAAAACAGAGCTTGTTCCTTCTGAAAAAAGCCCTGTTACTTTAACATTTTTCTGTCTGCTCGCAGGGAGCTATTTTACACCTACTTCAAATTTAACATAGGCTTAAGGAAGCGAGCAGTGTGCGAACCTTCGACTAACGCCACATCTTCAGGTGTACCTTCTGCAACAATTTCACCGCCTCCTTGACCACCTTCAGGGCCAAGATCTAGGATCCAGTCCGCTGTTTTGACGACGTCTAGGTTATGCTCAATCACGACAACCGTATTACCGTGATCCCGTAATCTATGCAGTACCGTTAACAGTTGCTGGATATCGTGGAAATGTAGGCCTGTTGTTGGCTCATCGAGAATGTATAAGGTTTTCCCCGTGTCTCGCTTAGATAACTCTCTTGCTAACTTAACACGTTGTGCTTCACCGCCAGACAAGGTTGTTGCTGCTTGTCCGAGGCGAATGTAGGAAAGGCCAACATCCATCAATGTTTGCAGCTTACGAGCAATAACAGGAACAGGGTTGAAGTATTCTCGAGCATCTTCGACAGTCATCTCTAGAACTTCGTCAATGGTTTTCCCCTTGTAGCGGACCTCTAGCGTTTCACGGTTATAACGCTTACCTTTACACACATCGCACGGTACATACACATCTGGCAAGAAATGCATCTCTACTTTGATGACACCGTCTCCCTGACACGCTTCACAGCGACCACCACGAACGTTAAAACTGAATCGACCTGGCTTGTAGCCACGAGATCGTGATTCTTGGGTACCTGCAAATAACTCACGAATTGGCGTGAAAATACCAGTGTAGGTTGCAGGGTTTGATCTAGGGGTGCGACCGATAGGGCTTTGATCAATATCGATCACTTTGTCGAAATGCTCTAAGCCTTTTATCTTTTTGTGCTGTGCCGGAACCGCAGTGGTTGCACCGTTTAATTGAGTGTGAGCAACTTTAAAGAAGGTGTCATTGATTAGTGTTGATTTTCCTGACCCCGATACACCCGTAATACAGCTGAACAAGCCTACAGGGATTGTCGCAGTGACATTCTTTAGGTTGTTTCCTTTCGCGCCAACGATCTCGACGACCTTTTTCTTGTTGATAGGCGTTCTTTGTTTTGGTACCGCAATTTCTTTGGCGCCGCTCAGGTATTGCCCTGTTAAAGAGTTCGGATTTTCGATGATGTCTTGCATGGTACCTTCTGCCACCACGTGACCACCATGAACACCTGCGCCTGGACCTATATCGATAACATGGTCAGCGCAACGAATCGCATCTTCGTCATGCTCAACAACAAGTACGGTATTTCCTAAGTCTCTTAGGTGAACCAGAGTTTGTAGTAGACGTTCATTATCACGCTGGTGGAGGCCAATCGATGGTTCATCCAGCACATACATAACGCCAACTAAACCGGCTCCAATTTGACTTGCTAGACGAATTCTTTGCGCTTCACCACCTGACAGTGTTTCTGCACTGCGTGATAGGTTCAGGTAATTCAAACCAACGTTCACCAAAAAATGCAGACGATCATTGATCTCTTTCATCACTTTATCAGCAATTTGTCCACGCTGGCCGTCTAACTTCAACTCTTGGAAAAATTGTAGTGCGTCAGCAATGCTGAGCTGAACGATTTCTGGCAGTGTGGTATCGCCAATAAAGACATTTCGAGCTTCTAATCTTAAGCGTGTACCATCACAGCTAGAGCATGATTTCGTTGATATGTACTTGGCAAGATCTTCACGCACAGCGCTAGATTCGGTATCGCGGTAACGGCGTTCTAACGTATTTAAAATACCTTCAAAGGGGTGGCGTTTTACTCGGATATCACCACGATCATTGATGTATTTGAATTCTACTTCAGTACGACCTGAACCTTTAAGAATGATCTCTTGAGTCTTTTTCGGTAGAGAATTAAATGGCGCATACAGATCAAAACCATAATGGTCTGACAGCGATGTCAGCATTTGGAAATAGTAATAATTTTTCTGATCCCAGCCTTTAATCGAACCTTCTGCAATACTTAGGCTCTCATCTAAAATTACTCTGCTTGGATCAAAGTATTGTTGAACACCAAGACCATCACACGTACCACAGGCACCTGCCGGGTTATTAAATGAGAATAGGCGAGGCTCAAGCTCTTGCATGCTGTAACCACATTTTGGACAAGCAAAATTAGCCGAGAACACGATCTCTTCTTGTTCTTTATCATCCATCCAACCGACTACAGCGATACCGCCAGAGAGCTCTAATGTTGTCTCAAACGATTCAGCTAAACGCTGTTGAAGATCTGGGCGAACCTTAAAGCGATCAACGACAACTTCAATGGTGTGCTTCTTGTGCAGTTCCAATGTTGGTGGATCGGACAAATCACAGGTCTCGCCATCAATACGGGCACGGATAAAGCCTTGAGCCGCTAGATTCTCAAGCGTTTTAACGTGCTCACCTTTACGTTCTTTGACTATCGGAGCCAGCAGCATCATCTTTGAACCAGCAGGCAGTTCTAAGACTTTATCGACCATTTGACTGATGGTTTGTGCTGCAAGAGGGGTATTGTGATCAGGACAGCGTGGTTCACCGACACGAGCATAAAGCAGTCTTAGGTAATCATAGACTTCAGTGATGGTGCCAACCGTTGAACGAGGATTGTGAGAAGTTGATTTCTGTTCGATAGAGATGGCTGGAGATAAACCTTCGATGTGGTCGACATCAGGCTTTTCCATGAGAGATAGAAATTGACGAGCATAGGCCGACAGAGACTCAACATAACGACGTTGACCTTCTGCGTAGAGGGTATCAAACGCAAGTGACGACTTTCCTGAACCTGATAATCCAGTGATAACCGTTAGCTTATCACGAGGTATGGTTAGGTTAATGTCTTTGAGGTTATGCGTACGAGCGCCTCTAATTTCTATTTTATCCATCTCAACAGACCATGTAATTTTAAGTGGCTAAAGTATTACATAGAGTGAGATTTGTGCAAAGTTTTACTGGATAAAAAAACAGTAAACAAAAAAGGGTGACTCAAAGAGCCACCCTTTCTACCAATTTAAACGTTGATTATTAACCCGTTGTCACGCTTCTTTCTTTGTCGAGTGCTTACCTAGTTCGATTTGCTTTTGGTCTTTTTTGTATAGATTTTCAAAGCAGTAGTTTGTTGCTTCGATATAACCTTCAACACTACCGCAATCAAAACGTTGGCCTTTAAATTTGTAAGCCAACACACAGCCTGCTCTTGCTTGTTTTAGCAATGCATCAGTGATTTGGATTTCGCCGCCTTTGCCTGGTTCAGTCTGCTCGATCAGTTCAAAGATATCTGGAGTCAGAATGTAGCGGCCAATGATCGCTAGGTTGCTTGGTGCAGTACCTGGTTCTGGCTTTTCTACCATGTCATCGACACGGAAAAGATCGTCTTTGATCATCTCGCCCGAGATAACACCGTATTTATGAGTTTCGTTTTCAGGCACTTCTTGTACTGCAACGATTGAGCAACGGAACTGCTTGTATAGCGCAACCATTTGAGCCAGAACGCCTTGCTGCTCGTTCACACAAAGGTCATCAGCAAGCACAACGGCGAAAGGCTCATCACCCACAAGTTCACGACCAGTCAAGATAGCATGGCCTAGACCTTTCATTTCGCGTTGACGAATGTAGGTAAAGTTTGCTGCTTCAATCGTCTCACGAATATTGATCAGCAAGTCTTCTTTATTGGTACCGCTAATTTGGTGCTCTAGCTCGTAGTTCTTATCAAAGTGATCCATCAGTGAATGTTTACCACGGCCAGTAACGATGCACATTCCATCCATACCGGCTTCGATAGCTTCCTCTACACCGTATTCAATCAGAGGTTTGTTTACTACAGGCATCATTTCTTTCGGCATTGACTTAGTTGCTGGTAAAAAACGTGTACCGTAGCCTGCTGCCGGGAAAAGGCACTTTTTGATCATGATAAGACCCTTTATCTATAATAATTATTGATTCAACTGATTTGTTGATATTTCTGAGGGCAACTCTAGCATATGTTATGTCGAAATTTCAGCAACAATACCAATGATTACTCGAGCTTCCCTCAAAATTATTGTCAGATTAGAGGCGGAGTGGTTATGCAAGCAAGTTTTGGTTTGCCCATGCAATAGCTTGGACTCTATTTTTCACCGCTAACTTACGGAATATTTGATAGAGGTGGGATTTGACCGTGAATTCGCTAATGAAAAGGTCATCGGCTATTTGAGTATTTGATGATCCTGATTGAAGGCAGCGAATGACTTGGATTTCACGAATAGTTAAATCAACATTGGTTGGGGTCGTATTGGTATTGACCATATTACGATAATAAAACAGAAGTTGATTAGTCACCTTCCTAGGTAGCCAGTTGTCACCATCGATCACTTCTTGAAGACCACGAGCAATCTTGTCCTTTTGTTCAGTGTTGTAAAAGAGTCCTTTTAGTACCCCATAGGTAAGAAGCTCTGAGGTTGGAAGTTGCTGGGGGACATTGAATAAAATGATTTCGTGATTTTTCCACATAACAGTCAGGTTAGGACAAATAACCAGTAGTTGTGGTACCTCTCTATAATCGACGAGCAAGATCCGGTTACTCTGCTTTCTATCAACTAACATTAATTCGTCGGGTGTCATTTTGTAGAGAATAATAGATAAGTGCTTTTCTATCTCCTTTACATGTAGATAGGTATCGTTTGGGTCGATGCACAGAAAGTGTAAAGTGCGAGCGTATCTTGATTTTCTCATTGAAACGTCCTGTTTGAGTGGGATTAGATTCCACGTTGTCATGCAGGCTTTCGCTTCTCTAGCGCCTTGATAGTGACTTGCGTTGAATATCAATTATCAAAGTAAATGAGTGGTTTGTAAGTGGAGAAAAAAGCAACATCGCTCTGAATATCATGATTTGTTACGTTTTTATTCTTTGTGGTGGAGTGAGAATAGGAAGCGATTTATCACAGCAGAAAAGCATGCTATTCTTGTGCGCTAAAATTTTCTGAGACTATGAATTTAGACGGAGCAAATCATGGCTAGCCGTGGAGTTAACAAAGTTATATTAGTGGGTAACCTAGGTAATGACCCTGAAATTCGTTACATGCCAAATGGCGGTGCAGTAGCGAACATTACCATTGCAACGTCAGAGTCATGGCGTGACAAAGCAACTGGCGAACAGCGCGAAAAAACAGAATGGCACCGTGTTGCTCTGTTTGGCAAGCTGGCGGAAGTTGCTGGTGAGTACCTACGTAAAGGTTCCCAAGTTTACATTGAAGGTCAACTTCAAACGCGTAAATGGCAAGATCAAAGCGGTCAAGATCGCTACACAACAGAAGTCGTTGTTCAAGGCTTCAACGGTGTAATGCAAATGCTTGGCGGTCGTGCTCAAGGCGGTGCTCCTGCCCAAGGTGGTATGGGTAACAACCAACAGCAAGGTAGTTGGGGTCAGCCACAGCAGCCACAACAACAGCAGCAACAATACAGTGCGCCAGCTCAACAGCAGCCGAAAGCACCTCAACAAGCTCCTCAGCAGGCTCAACCTCAATATAATGAGCCGCCGATGGATTTTGATGATGACATCCCATTTTGAGGACTGTTTTTAATATATTATAAAAGCAGTATTAAATTGGAAGAAGCCGCGTTCGTCGCGGCTTTTTGTTACCTACAATTCTTAACGCTTTATTTACAACGTCAATTTATAGTATAAGTAGCAATACGGTATAATGTGAGTTGAAAAGGATTTCGTTATTCATGAGATATACCCCGACACTAAAATTGAGCACTCGATTGGTCGCATTTGTCACCGTGATAGTGATCAGTGCGATGTTCATCCTTTTTATTGGTGGCACACTCTCCTTTAAGCGTATAGGACAGGAATATTTAGATCATTATTTGGTTGGCATTGTTGACGTCGTAGATAAAGAGATGGAAGATCCAGATGCTGCGTATTCAATGCAACGTTGGATGCCGAAGATGTTGCAGGCAAGCAATATCGTTGAGATGAAGCTTTCAAACAAAACCGGTATCGTTTACCGATTTAAAGATACCTCCCCACAAATTGATCCAAACCGTCTCTATGAAAGAAGCTTCATTTTAGATCGAAATGAAGGCTATCAAATCGAATTTAAAGCACTCCCCCCTTATATTGGTTACAACTACTCGATTGAAGCTATGTGGTCGATTACTTTGGCGGTGGCATTGATCCTTTTTTGTTTGGCCCGTGGTGTTCGTTGGTTAAAAGAACAGTTAATGGGCTCAGAGATTTTGGAAGAGCGAGGGAGAATGATCCTTGCTGGGCAGGTAGAGGCTCATTCAAAAGGGGACGAGCGAGAATGGCCATATACGGCAAGTGAAGCGCTTGATGTACTGATTGAAGAGTTGAAAGATGCACGCCAAGAGCGAAGTCGCTTTGATACTTTTATCCGCACCCATACTTTTCTAGATAAGCTCACTGGTACAGCCAACCGAGTACTATTTGATAACAAACTTGAATCTGTACTGCATGAAAGTGGCGCTCGTGGAGGCGTTTTACTGATACGTATCGACGAGTGGGAACAAGTTCGAGATGCCAATGACAAGCAGCTCACCGACGGATTTATTATTGAAGTTGGTGAAGTATTGTCGAATATTGTTCAGCGTTATCCCGATGTCATTTTTTCTCGCTATTACGAAGCAGACTTTGCCGTGTTTATTCCGCATCAAGGAACAAAGGATATTGCGACGTTGGCTGCTCAATGTTTAAGGCAATTAGATAAATTGACTCCGCCGGAGCCTTTGGAGTCAGATAACTGGTGCCATATTGGCGTGACAATGTATGTCGAAGGTGAACGCCATAGCCAAATCATGGATGAAACGGAAACAGCGTTAAAGAGCGCTCAGTTAGAGCGCATTAATAACTGGAGCCGTTACCCAAAAGAAAATAAAAGTGAGATAGACAGAGGCAGTGTTCGCTGGAGAACATTACTTGATAAAGCCCTACTACCTGAAAATTTAGTAATCTTTGCTCAGCGGTGTTATCTTATGCCGGATTCCGGTCAAGTTAATGAATTGCATAAAGAAATATTTATTAGAATTCAAGATCCAGACAAAGGTCTATTGAAATCTTCTCGTTTTATGTCTGCGGTAGAACAAGTCGGTTATCAAGCTCAAATGGATCAATCGGTTTTGACGGTTTTGTTTAAGTCGCTGAAAGTATCAACACAGCCTGTCAATTATTCGGTGAACTTGAGTGTCACTCCGTTTGCAAATAAATCACATTTTAAATGGTTCAGAAGTGAGTTGTTACAGCTCTCTGCTCAGCATCGTTCTCAGCTTGCTTTTGAGTTTTCAGAAGGCCATCTAATTACTCACCTTGATTATATGCGACCAGTGGCGAAGGTGTTACGAGGGTTAGGGTGTAAAGTGGTGGTTGGCCAAGCTGGGCGAACCATTGTTAGCACTCATTATATAAAGGATTTGAAGGTTGACTATATTAAGCTTCATCGAAGTTTGGTAAAGAAAATCGATAAACGGCATGAAAACCAACTGTTTGTTCGAAGTCTGATTGGAGCATGCGGTGATTCTCCAACTGAAGTGATCGCGGTCGGAGTTGAGACAAAGCAAGAAAAGAATACCTTGATAGAGTTAGGCATTAACGGTTATCAAGGGAGATATTTCGACGAAGAACAACAAATAATTCCCTTGCCTACTCAAGGGGAGAAGACAGTGAAAGCTGAATCCGTTGTAAAAATCGGTCGAAGAAATCGATGGCGTAAGAGTAATAGTTAAGCATGAATTTTAAAGCGATTTTAGACAAAATAAAGCCAACGAATAATAACGGTAGTTCTCAAATTGTCCTTTTGGGCAATGATACCGTTTATATTTCATCGGCTGAGTCAGAACCTCAAGTCACCAGTTTCCCTGTGGTTAACGGTGACTGGGAAAGTGCGCTGAAAAAATTGTTGAGCAGTGAGTCGCTTACTAGTGATAGCCTTCAGCTAATTGTATGTGCGAACTACTACCAAACCTATCAAATTGATAAACCGGACATTCCACAGAGTGAATGGTCGGTGGCATTGCCTTTTCTATTGAAAGATCTGATCTCTGAAAGGGTGACTGATATTACAGCGAGTGCGGTAGCGCTACCGACCTCGAATAAGCTACAAGTGTATGTTTTGCCTAAAAAGCTATTGGACAAGCTTGTAAGTATTACTAATTCAGCACAAGTTGATCTTAAAGGTATTGCTCCCGAAGATGAAGTTTGGGGCTACAGTGCTGGTGAGCTCTCTAATTTCATTCTTTTACAACGCAGCCCTAACTCACATTTTAAGCTTGGTGCATTTGTTGAAAACACGGTTTGCTTCCAAAGAACAATCCGCAGTGTTGTCCCCCCCTTAACTGGTACCGCATCAAGTGCATTGCAGTTGGATGGTCTAGCTTTAGAGCTCCAAAGGTCGATTGATTACCTTTCTTCTCAAATTAAAGGCACCCAACTTCATCAGTTAAAAATATGCTGTGATGAGGAAGATGAAGCTGAATTGCAGAGCGTGTTAAATAGCACATTGAGTTCGACCGTTTCTTTACTTGTTGAAGGTGAGCGCGAAAATTCAGAGAAATGGTTAGTTACGCTCGCGGCTGAAAAGAATGTTTTTAACGTTAATCTCTACCCAGAGCACCTTAAGCCTAAAAAAGAGTATTTCACTCTAGTGAATGTGGTTATGGTTTGGGGGCTTGTGTGTACCTTGTTGCTTGGCAGTTATTGTGTAATGCAGTATCAAGCATCGAGTTTGGATGAAGAGCTAGCAGCTTTACAATATGACTTGAATCAGCTTAACCAAGAAGTTAACCAATTAAATAGTAAGTTGGTTCAACATAAACCGTCTCCAGTGAAAGTAGCTGCGGTTGCTCGTCTCACTAGTGAGATACAAGCGAATAAAGAGGCTTTGAAGGCGGTCGGTCAATACGATGAATCCCAGCAAGTCGGGTATTCTGGTGTTATGAATTCCTTCGCTAAATTAGGGCGAAATGATATTTCGCTTTCGCATATCTACATGACTCACGAGACCCTAGAGCTTCGCGGTTTGGCTCGTGACGCTAATGTTGTTCCAAACTGGATTGGTCAGTTTAAAAATGAACTTAATTTAGTCGGGCGCACCTTTGAAAAGATAAAGATAGGTCGTAATGAGCAAGATGTGGTGACGTTTGAGTTAAGTACTCATAGGGAGAGTGAATAATGCAACTGTGGAACCAGCTTAGCGATAAGTTCCTTGCATTAAGCCTGAGAGAGAAATGGCTACTTTTCGTGTGTGGTCTAGTGGGCTTATCCATGCTTGTATTTACCTTATTGATTGAACCTGCATATCTTGATTTACAAGAAAAGAATGTGAAGTCGATGAGCCTTACGCAGTCAAATCAGAAACAACAAGGTGAATTACTTGTTCTACAAGCCAAGTTGAACAAAGACCCAGATAAAGAAATTGATCTTGAGTTAAAAAAACTATTGGTTGAGAGCCAAGAGCTATCATTTGAGCTCGCTGAAATCGTTGATAGGTTGGTTACGCCTTCTCAAATGGCGCAGTTATTAGAGAGCGTTCTTAATGCAGGTAATGGACTGAAGCTTGAGTCTTTAGAATCGTTACAACCAGAAGCTATTTCGGACAATCAAGAGAACAGTGACAATTCAAAGTACTTTCTCCATCCTGTTAGAATGGAGTTGACGGGTAGCTACTTCGATATTTCAATTTATCTTCAAGCACTTGAGTCACTTCCTGTGAGCTATTATTGGCGCACGTTTGAGTATTCAGTAGAAGAATATCCCAAAGCTCGACTTGTGTTCGAGGTTTACACCCTAGGTACCAGACAGGAGTTTATCGGTGGTTAGAACTCTAGTGTTATCTTTGCTGTTTGGTAGTTCAGTGGTATGGGCAGAACAAGACCCAACTGCGCCATTAGGTTGGCTTTCGCCCCTGCAGAAATCAGCATCAGCTAAAAAGGCGCCAGTTCAATATCGTTTACCGTCTCTAGAGAGCATTGTTTGCAAGGGCGATACACCTTGTTATGCGATTATGAATGGTCAGATTCTCGAACAAGGAGAAACGATCAGAGGGTACCGAGTTAAGAACATTGATCCAGAGTACGTCACTCTGCAGAGAAGCTCTAAGCAGTGGAAATTAGAGATGTTCTCTTTAGATGTTAAGAATAATTAAGGTTAGAGTGAAGACATGCGTAAACTTGTAGTAGCAATTCTAGTGTCATCTTTAGTCGGCTGTTCGATGGGGCATAGAGACCCTGTTGAGATAAAAGAGTCTTTAAACGAATCTATTAATGAAGCGAATAGCAAAGCACTTCATAACTTACCTTCGTCGGTACAAGATGACCTTATGCCTCAGCTAAGTTCGGACTCTATGTCTCCGAATGTGGAAACCGTCAAGCGCTTTCGTATTCAAGCAAAAGGCGTTGAAGCGAGAACCTTTTTTGCAAGCCTAGTGAAAGGTACAGAGTACAGTGCCGCGATTCATCCAAGCGTTGCTGGAAAACTTACTCTAAATCTAACAGACGTGACCTTAGATGAAGTTCTGGCTGTTGCTCAGGATATGTATGGTTACGATATTGAAAAACGTGGCAAAGTGATTCAAATTTATCCGGCCGGTTTGCGCACAGTCACGATTCCAGTGGATTACTTGCAAGTAAAGCGTTCTGGTCGTTCTTTAACGACGATTACTACTGGAACAATTTCCACTTCAGACTCTAACTCGAACTCATCTAACTCGAATTCTAATTCGTCTAACTCGAATTCAAACTCATCAAACTCGAACTCCAATTCGTCTAGCTCCACATCTAACGGTGGTACGGAGATTGAAACGATATCTGAAAGTGATTTTTGGCCGCAGCTTGAAGCGGCAGTCGCTCACTTAATTGGTTCTGGTGATGGGCAAAGCGTTGTGGTTACGCCACAAGCGAGTGTGATTACGGTACGTGCTTACCCCGATGAAATCCGAGAGGTTCGTGAGTTCCTTGGGATTTCTCAGAAACGTCTGCAGCGCCAAGTTATCTTGGAAGCCAAAATTATGGAAGTGACACTTAGTGACGGCTATCAACAAGGCATTAACTGGACCAAGATGTTTTCGTCGAACGGTACTAACTACACGCTAGGTATGGGTTCTATCGTTAAAAATGCAGCTGGTACGATCATCCCAGGCAAACTACCAGGCATGGACCCAATCGGTACCGCTTTAGGTGGTCAATCTAACCTCGTTGTTTCTGGAGGTAGTTTTGAAGCCGTCTTGAGTTTCATGGATACGCAGGGTGACTTGAATGTGTTATCTAGCCCAAGAGTGACAGCAGCTAATAACCAGAAAGCGGTTATAAAAGTGGGTATAGATAAATATTTCGTGACGAATTTATCAAGTTCGGTCGGTAGTGGTGATAACGCGAATGTTGCCCCTGAAGTTGAGCTAACCCCGTTCTTCTCCGGTATTTCTTTGGATGTGACGCCGCAGATCGATGATAAAGGAAATGTGTTCCTACATGTTCACCCCGCAGTGATTGAGGTGGAAGAGGAAGTGAAAGAGCTTAATCTTGGCTCAACAACTGGTGTTGTGACGCTGCCGCTGGCTAAAAGCTCTATTCGTGAGTCTGACTCCGTGATTCGAGCGCAAGATGGTGATGTGGTTGTTATTGGCGGATTGATGAAATCAAACACCAGTGACATGACTTCAAAAGTTCCATTTCTTGGTGATATCCCTGCACTCGGTCATTTGTTCCGTAATACCAGTCAACTTACTCAAAAAACTGAACTCGTTATTCTATTAAAGCCAACGGTTGTAGGTGTAAATACTTGGCAATCAGAAATGGAGCGTTCTCGAGATCTTTTACAAGAATGGTTCCCTGATGAATAGTAACCACTCACTTTATCAATGCAGATTGGTAGTGAATTACTAAGCTAGGTCGTCTTATGTATCAAGTTCATTTTGATTTTGAACAGTTACCATTTACGTTAACGCCGAATACCGATTTTTTTTATGGTTTAGCACCTCATTTTGAGGCAATTCAAACGGTCATTTCGGCGTTAGAAATGGGCGAGGGGGTAGTTAAGGTTACAGGGGAGGTCGGCACAGGCAAAACCATGGTGTGCCGAATGTTGGTCAATCATCTCAATGATTGTACTGCTTT
Source organism: Vibrio sp. FF145 (assembly GCF_041439075.1). Lineage (NCBI taxonomy): Bacteria > Pseudomonadati > Pseudomonadota > Gammaproteobacteria > Vibrionales > Vibrionaceae > Vibrio > Vibrio sp. FF145. The sequence goes on along the minus strand of NZ_JBGONH010000005.1, from coordinate 112,725 downwards.
AATTTACCTGCCTAACCCAGTGCTATCTGGGGCTGACTTACGACAAGCCGTGGCTAAAGAGCTTGGTTTGATTACCGATAATGAAGCCACCTTAGTGGATAACATTCAACATAAACTTATTGAATTGCACAACTCAGGCTTACGAGTGGTTGCGATTCTTGATGAGGCTCAGGCGTTGTCAGATGAAGCTCTAGAGACCTTAAGGTTGTTTGGTAACTTAGAAACTGAAGATAAAAAGCTGCTGCAAATTGTTCTATTAGGGCAGCCGGAATTGGATGTTCGATTAGAGGCTTATCATTTAAGGCAATTTCGTCAAAGAATCACATTTAGTTCGACACTGAGGCCACTGACTCTCGATGAAACGGTAGCTTACATTGATAACCGGATCGCTAAATCTGGTGGCAAATATGCTCCCTTTAGCCTGAGCCATAAAAAAGCGATCTGGCGCTCTTCTTTGGGGATCCCAAGGTTGATTAACCAGTTGTGTCATAAAGCTTTGTTGCTTGCTTTTAGTGAAGATAAGAAAAATATAGAAAACCAACATCTCTTTGCTGCAATGCATGAAACATACGATGTGTGTAAACCTAAATTTAAAACGCCAATGCTGTGGGGTTGGAACTAATTATGAGCGTCATTAATAACGCCTTGTCTGAATTGGCAAAAAAAGAGTCAACAGCATCGATTGAAGCTGCGGTGGTACCTAAAGTAAAAACACGCTCTCCATTGGTTTGGGTGGTCGCAGGTTTTACCCTTAGCTTGGCCATGGGGGGCTGGGCTATATCACAAGGCCCTGCTGTCGATAACTCAATATCAACTCGAGATATACAAGTTTCCGTTATTGATACTTCAGAAGGCAATTCAGAGGGTAGTCCTGAAGCGGCCATTACTCAACCTGTATCCTCGCCGACTAAGAAGTTAGTGACGCTAGATTCAGCGAACCTTTCGGCTCACAACACGGCAATACTAAAAAGTACTCAATCTAAATCGGATTCAGTCATTGCTGTATCAACTCAGTCAGTTACAAAGCCTAAAGTAAACCCTGAATCTCAAGCTATACCTAAATCTCAAAGCGCACCTAAAGCTCAAAGTATACCTAAAGAAAAAATAGCAAAGCCAATGCTTGTTGCTAGCGTGGCTAAAAAAGATCCCACACCAGTATCAAATCAACCTGAAACGTCTGGCGATTCAGAAAGCAATGGAATGTTGATTGAGCAGGTGGAACTAACGCCTGAACAACTTTCTATTAATGCTCAAGGCCGAGCTAAGAAGGCTCTTGATGCCAACGATCTTTCTGGAGCGTTGAAAGGTTATAACGAAGCGCTCCGTTATGATCCAAGAAATGAAGATGTCCGTCAGAAACTAGCAATTCTCTATTTTGGTAAAGGTGATACTCGCAAAGCGTATGAGTTATTTCAGTCGGGTATCAAACTCAATATCAACAGTGAAAAACTGCGCCTAGGTTTATCGAAGCTACTTGTGAAAGCCAATCAAGCGGAAGCTGCTTTGAGCCCATTAATACACTTACCGCCTAGTCCAACTCAAGACTACTTAGCAATGCGTGCTGCATTAAGTCAAAAGTCTCAGCAAGAAGATATTGCGCTAGAGAGCTACCAAAAATTGACTGAGGTCGATTCAGATAATGCTCGCTGGTGGTTAGGTTTAGCGATTCAGCAAGAACGTCAGCTTGATTTCATGGCTGCAAAGCAATCATATCAAGGAGCATTGGTTAGAGTTGGGATCTCATCTCAGTCGCAAGGCTTTGTTCGTGATCGCTTAAAGATAATCAATGCTTTAGAGGAGAGTAGCGATGCAAATTAGATTAAGAAAAAGGCTCGGTGATTTGCTCGTAGAAGAGGGCATCATTACTGAAGATCAAGTTGAACAAGCTCTGGCTGCTCAAAAAAGGACAGGCCGTAAGCTTGGTGATGCACTGATCGAGCTTGGCTTTTTATCAGAGCAGCAAATGCTCAGTTTCTTGTCGCAACAGCTTGCTATTCCTCTTATTGATATTAGCCGAGCTAATGTTGACGTCGAAGCTGTGCAGCTTTTACCTGAGGTTCATGCTCGCCGTCTTCGTGCTTTGGTCATTGGGCGTCAAGGTGACACATTGCGTGTTGCAATGAGTGATCCTGCCGATCTGTTTGCCCAAGAATCATTGCTTAGCCAACTAGGCGACTACGCACTCGAATTTGTCGTCGCACAAGAGAGACAATTGGTTGATGGTTTCGACCGTTATTACCGAAGAACCAAAGAGATTGCCTCATTTGCTGAGCAGCTTCATGCTGAGCATAAAGTTAATGAAGCCTTTGACTTTGATATCGCTGAAGAAGACAGCGACGAAGTTACGGTCGTTAAGCTAGTAAACTCGCTGTTTGAAGATGCTATTCAAGTTGGTGCGTCTGATATTCATATTGAACCAGATTCAAACGTATTACGTTTACGTCAGCGTATTGATGGTGTCCTGCATGAAACGTTGTTGAATGAAGTGAATATTGCTTCTGCACTGGTTTTGCGTTTGAAGCTGATGGCTAACCTCGACATTTCAGAGAAACGACTGCCTCAAGATGGTCGCTTTAATATTCGCGTTAAAGGTCAATCGGTCGATATTCGTATGTCGACTATGCCAGTACAGCACGGTGAGTCAGTGGTTATGCGTTTGCTTAATCAATCGGCTGGCCTACGTAAATTGGAGTTGTCAGGCATTCCGAGTGATTTGCTCGTTCGTCTTCGTCATCAATTACGCCGCCCACATGGCATGATTCTCGTAACCGGGCCTACGGGCTCAGGTAAAACAACGACTCTATACGGTGCGTTAAGTGAATTAAACGAACCGGGTAAAAAGATCATTACCGCTGAAGACCCTGTAGAATACCGTCTTCCTCGTGTGAATCAGGTTCAGGTAAACCCTAAGATTAACCTCAATTTCTCAACGATTTTGAGAACCTTCCTACGTCAGGATCCGGATATCATTCTTATTGGTGAGATGCGAGATCACGAAACCGTTGAAATTGGTTTGAGAGCGGCACTTACTGGTCACTTAGTGTTAAGTACTCTGCATACCAACGATGCAGTAGACAGTGCACTGCGTATGATGGACATGGGGGCTCCGGGTTATCTGGTAGCAAGTGCTGTTCGAGCCGTGGTCGCACAGCGGTTAGTTCGTAAGGTATGTACTGATTGCAAGGTTGATGATGAGCTGGATGAAGCGCGTAAGCAATGGTTGAGTGTTCGTTTCCCAAACCAGCGAGGTACGCCATTTATGAAAGGGCGTGGTTGTCAAAATTGTAATTTGACAGGCTACAGTGGTCGTATTGGTGTGTTTGAAATGTTGGAGCTCGATCAGCCTATGATGGATGCGCTTAGAGCCAATGATGCAGTTGGTTTTGCTCAAACGGCAAGGCAGTCTGAAAATTACAAACCGCTGTTAGCTTCTGCGATGGAATTGGCCATACAGGGGGTTGTGAGCTTTGATGAGGTAATGAACCTTGGCGAAGGCGATGCTTCTGGTGCCACTGATCCAATTTATCTGTAGGGGTAGAGTGATATGCCAACTTATCGTTATGTAGGTCGCAGTTCTGATGGCAGTCAAGTGACAGGCCAGTTGGATGCAAATACCGAAGATCTTGCTGCTGACAGTTTGATGAGTAAAGGGATCATTCCAACTTCGATTAAACTTGGAAAAAGTGGCGGTTCAATCCTGGATATGGATGTATCCAGTCTGTTCTCCCCGAATGTGCCTTTAGAGGTGTTGGTTCTGTTTTGCCGACAGTTGTATAGTTTAACTAAGGCGGGTGTTCCGCTATTAAGATCGATGAAAGGGTTAACTCAACATTGTGAAAATAAGCAACTGAAAGTAGCACTTGAAGAAGTGGTCGCTGAACTTACAAATGGTCGTGGATTAGCGGCATCGATGCAAATGCACCCTAAGGTATTTAGTTCATTGTTTGTATCGATGATCAGTGTTGGTGAGAATACAGGTCGTTTAGATCAGGCATTGTTACAACTGGCTGGATACTACGAACAAGAGGTTGAAACTCGAAAGCGAATCAAAACGGCAATGCGTTACCCAACGTTCGTGATTACTTTTATTACAATCGCTATGTTTGTCTTGAATATATTCGTGATTCCTCAGTTTTCGAGTATGTTCGCGCGTTTTGGGGTCGACTTACCACTTCCAACTCGTATTTTAATGGGGATGTCTGAGTTCTTTGTTAATTACTGGGGGTTAATGCTTGGATTAATCTTTGGTCTTGTTTTTGCTTTTAAAGCATGGGTTAAGACAGATAAAGGGTGGGAAAAGTGGGATCGGCTGCGCTTAAAAATGCCAGTGATTGGTGGGGTGGTCAATCGAGCTCTATTGTCGCGCTTCTCACGTACTTTTGCTTTGATGCTAAAAGCAGGTGTACCGCTTAACCAATCGTTATCGCTATCGGCTGAAGCTTTGGACAATCGTTTTTTAGAACTTCGTGTTCAAGGTATGAAATCGGCAATAGAAGCGGGAAGTACCGTTTCTTCTACCGCGATTAACAGCGAGATTTTCACACCACTCGTGATACAAATGATTTCTGTGGGTGAAGAAACGGGTCGTATTGATGAGTTGCTGCTTGAAGTTGCGGATTTTTACGACCGAGAGGTTGATTACGATCTAAAAACGTTAACCGCTAGAATTGAACCTATTCTGTTGACGATCGTTGCGGGAATGGTGCTGGTTTTAGCTCTGGGTATTTTCTTGCCAATGTGGGGAATGCTGGATGCAATCAAAGGTTAGGGGATGCTGAATAACCTACAGCGCTCACGTTTTGTTATTTGGGTTGCGGTTATTCTTTTTCTCGTTATGGGATTGCTTTCTGTATGGAAAACAGTAGAAGAAGAAGCAACGAACACGGCATTAATCGTTGCGAGCAAGCGAATTCTTGAGCAAGCGAATTTGTTCAAACAGCAGTATTTGTTATCTGGTGTGGAGCAAAAGAATGATGCGAAACCGCCAAAGACTTACAGCAGAACGGGGTGGGTTATGCCAATTCAAGACTCGGCTCGAAATTGCGGTTATTGGTTGGAGCAATTATATCCTAAGGGGCGTATTTTAGGTCTCAGCTCTCCAAACATTGAAGACAAAAGTGATAACATTCATTTTCATTGCCGTTATCATTATAGTGATAAGTATCAGATAGATATATTACTCAAAAAAGAAAGATTTAGTGTCAAAGTCAATATATTGGCCTTGTGAACGTATTGGCGCTGTTTTTATGGTTTTATGCATGGTCAAATGTATAATGCGCATTAGCAATTAGATGAGTAGGTAGAAAGTGCTTAAAAATCAAAAGGGTTTCTCCCTAGTCGAGTTAGTCATAGTGATTGTTGTTGTGGGTTTATTAGCTGTTGCAGCTTTACCCCGTTTCTTGGATGTGACAGACGAAGCCAAGAAAGCCAGTATTGAAGGTGTCGCGGGTGGTTTTGCGACAGGAGTACTTTCAGCAAGAGCGCAATGGGAAGCAGAAGCTCGGCCATCAGAAAGAATTGGTGTTGAAACATACAATACTGTAAATTACGATGGTGTTGATTTTTGGCTAACTAGGTCAACAAGTAGCAATGGAAGTACTAATTTTAGAGACGGCTACCCATGGTCTATAAACACAAATTCAGCTTCAGCTCCGTCTAATGATGTGACTGATGCTTCGTGTGTCGATTTAATGGAAAATCTACTTCAGAACCCTCCTAAGGTTGGAACATTAACCAATGTGGCTAATGGTTCGAATTACAAATATTCAGCGCAAGCGGATAATAGCAATGACTACTGCACTTACATTCAACTGGAAGGCGGTACTCAGCATCAATTCGTTTACGAGATTAGAACTGGTCGTGTGACCGTAACACTGCAGTAAACCTGCGTTTAAATATACATAGAGAGAAAAGACTATGAAAAAACAAAGCGGTTTCACCCTAATCGAACTAGTGGTGGTAATTGTTATTCTAGGTATTCTTGCAGTTACTGCAGCACCTCGTTTCTTAAACTTACAAGGCGATGCTCGTACATCGTCGATGCAAGGTTTGCGTGGGGCAATGGCGGGTGCGACGGGTATCGTTTACGGCCGTGCAGCAGTAGATGGCCGTGAAGCTCAAATTAAAACAGGTGATGCGGGAACAACGCCGCAAACTACAGATAACATTGCGATCAATTTTGGTTATCCGACAGCTACGGCAATCGGCGTATTACCTCGTGGCATTGAAACTGCTGTAGTTGGTTTACCTGGTACCGATTGGGTTGTAGTGAATGTGACCGAAACTGGTGTTGTTCCAGACGCTGTCGCTTATTCATTTGCGGGGACTGACCCACTACAAGCGAACAATGGTTTTGTATACGATGCAACTACACCTGCTAATAACAATGGCTGTTTTGTCATTTATGTTGAAGCTGCCAATGCCACAACACCTGCATTTGTTGATGTTGTCACTACTGGTGCGAATGGCTGTTAATAGTATTGTCATGGAATATCAAGGCCAGCATTGCTGGCCTTTTTTCTATCTGAAATTTAGGTAAGCGACAAAGACAACTTCCTTTCCCTGAGTTACACTTAATCTTCAAACTATCAAATATTTAGCGGATTGGATTTCGGTGAATCAATTCAATAGAACATACAGAAACATCGGGTTTCAGCAACAAGGTTTTACTTTAGTCGAGTTAATCATTGTGATCTTGTTGATCGCGATTGTCTCTGCCTACGCTGCTAGCCGTCTTTCTGGAAGGGATAGCTTTTCTGCCTTTGCAGCTCAAGAGCAAGTAACTTCTGTTGTCCGCCAAGTTCAAGTGAATCGTATGCAGTCCAATGTGGACCTTGGGGCCGTCGTTGGAGAGAGCAATTTTATTCTCGCTATCGTTGGGAATTGTATCGGTTCCGAAGTGAGCTGTACCGTGCAAAACCAAGCTCGCAGTGATTGGGTTATGCTCAACGGAGTTAACTTAACGGCTGCATCTGATACCACTCCCGCTATTCCTCTATCTCTAGTTAACTTTGATTTATTAGGTAACCCTACAACAGGTGAAACACCTGCAGGCGTTGTCGTTAACGTTGCAGCTGGTGTGGTGATTACGATTACTTCAAATGTGAATACCTGCCGTGTGGAAATTAACGCGCAAGGTTATGTCGAAAATGGGGTGTGCTCATGAATAGTATTCATAAATCACCTGTAAAAGAACGTGGTTTTACATTAATTGAAAGTGTGATTGTGATTGTGGTTATGGGGCTCGCGATGATGACCATCATAAACTTTTTAGCGCCTCAGGTTAGTCGATCTGGTGATCCTCATTATCAGACTCGTTCAGCCGCGCTAGGGCAAAGCGTGATGTCGATGATTCTTGCTCGAGGGTTCGACGAGAATAGTGATTTTGATGGTGGGGAATTTAGATGCGGTGAGGGGGCGTCTGGTGTGAATTGCACTGCTGAGGCTAACTTTGGCCCAGAAGAGGCTGACATTGCTCTATACAATGATGTCGATGACTATGATGGGTGTTGGGAACCCGGTGCAACTAACGGGTGTCGAGACCTTAATCTATTACTGGATGAAAATGGCGCAACAACCTACAGAAACTACCGCCTAGATGTTGATGTGACGTACCAAATGGTCGATCAACTGAAAAGAATCAGCCTAACGATCTCGGCCTCAAATTATCCTCCTATCGTGCTGGATGCCTATCGAGGGAATTACTAATGAGAAGGCAAGGTTTCACTCTTATTGAAATGATTATCACCATGATTGTTGGTAGTATTTTAGTTGTAGGCATTGCTGGGTTTGTTGAATTGGGTGCGCGTGGCTATGCGGACACCGTAGATAGGCAGCGTTTACAAACTCAAGCCAAGTTTGTCTTGGAAAAAATCACTCGTGAAGTGCGTCATGCTGTACCGAATATGTTCAATCAGAATGCTGTCGTCCCGGGAGCTCGCTGTGTTTCATTTTTCCCTATCGTTACCTCTGGGATTTATGCGGTGTCGGGCGATGATATTCAATTTGTTACGGCTGATAATACACTGACGACAGCTGCGCTAACCCCATTATCTTTAGTGATAAACCCTACAGAGGCGGCGCCGACCAATAATATTTTCCCCTTAGCTACTGTAACTGCAACCAATAATACTTTCTTGCTTGCTAATGAGTCTGTAAACCTTGTGGGTAATTCGGTTTCAAATCGACATTATATTTACAATCCTAATGGCCGCGTCACCTATTGCATTGTGAATGGCCGAGTATGGAGAAGTGAAGGTAATGGCGCGCTAATCCCAATTTCGGATACGGGAGTGACTGGGGATTTAGACTATCAACCCGCAAATGTTCAGCGTAATGGTATCGTCCATCTTGAGTTTGAATTTAGAAACCAAGTCGGGGATGAACTGACCAATTTCCAGCAAGACATACAGGTGATCAATGTTCCTTAAAAAAAGACAAGTCGGAAGCCTGTATATTGTCGTCATCTTTGTCTTGGTGGTGATGGGGTTTCTTGCTACAACCTTAAGCCGCATAGAGTGGTCCAATAATGACGCACATACAAAAGATGTGATTGGTACTCAAGCCCATCTTTTAGCTCATTCGGCAATAGAGCGAGCCTTAATGCAGATATATCCACCTAGAGCCAACACAACGGTTTCATTTGATGTGGCTGCAGAGTGTACAAACTTGAATGGAACAGCAATGAACTTCGCAACGACAATTACATGTGCAGATGTTCAAATAACGTGCTCACCAACAGGTGGTCAACTTGTCGATAGTTCTCAGTTATACACAGTAAGAGCGGTCGCAATGTGCGGAACGGGTGTGAATTTAATGCAACGTAGTCAAGATGTGTGGGTGAGGGGAGTAATATAAATGCGCCTACTTAGTAGAGTTAGCCTCGTATTTTTTATTCTTTTTAGTGTGTTGTTTCAAACTAATGCATTGGCTAATCAGTGTTTATCTAAAGGGGCATGGGTAGATGCTCGAAATGGTTTTTGTTTCACTTTTCAAATTGATTCTGATGGAAAAAATCGTGCTCGTTTGGAAGGAACTTACTATTTCCCAATTTGGACCGATGATACTGTTTATCAAGGTTATAGCTCTAATGTTTATGAAAGAGACTATGTATCAGAAAGAAAACAAAGAACTTTCCAAGTTAAATTTACACGAACTTCAAATTATAATGCTAGGCATATTAAAGGCATAATTACCTACTCTGTTGATGGAGTAGTAAAAGGTTCTCCTTTTGCGATCAATTTGTCTCAAAAAACAGGTGTTGATAAATTTTACCCATATTTGAGATTGAACTTAAAAGGAACACAATTTTACGATAGCGATAAATATTGTATTAGTAGTGGTAGCTGTGGAGCATTACCTCCTCCACCCGTAACAAAATTTGATGATGCTCGCTTTGAGTTCGGTCGTTTGGACTCAGCCAACTGTAAAGCTAGCGATTGCACGATCACCTTCAATAAAACCTATAGAACGACTCCATTGGTATTTCTTATGCCAACGATTGATCCTGTTAATCCTGATAGTGATGCGCCTGCAACACTTTCTATAAAAAACATCAGTTCAACGCAAGCGACATTCCACCAAGAAGTTGCTCCTCAACACTGGAATTACAATCTTGCTTCAAAACCAATGTCTTCGATTAGTTACCTTGTGGTTGAACCCGGCACTATAACATTCAGTGATGGACATAAGGCAATTGCAGGTTACCTCGATACCAAAGCGTATCAAGCGCATGGAAAAAAAAGCGATCCTAAGTGGGAGTCAGTCCCTTATTCAAGGTTTAGCTCACATCGAATAGGGGATGATGATCCCGTTGTATTTGCTCAGATTAATAGCTCGACGAACCGATGGTTAACTGCCGGCATTGATGACGTAAATCAAACGAGTGCCAAATTCTATTTAGAGCTGACTCGTGTGGATACAAATAACCCGCCTTCTCAGCCAGAAAAAATAGCGTTTTTAATTTCAGATGAACATGATGGCACGTCAAACGGAATTAATTATGAGTTTGGCCGCATTTCTCTTGATGATGACAGCGGATCCTCAAAACCTATCCTTAAATCTTGTAATGATATGCATGATCTTGAAAACGAATATCAGTCCCTACCTGGAATTGTCGCAAGTAAAGTCACCCGTAAAGGAGGTCAAGGTGGTTGGTTGAGACTTTGTAGCGTGAAGCATAACGGCAGTGACGATAATGACTATCAAGTAGGACTTGTTGTTGATGAAGATCTGTCTCTGAGTGGTTCAAAAGGATGGAGGTCTCATACTGACGAAAAGATCGGGTACTTTGCTTTTCAAGTCAATAAGCTCCCTAAGTTTACGAAAAACTACTGTTCGGCTTTTCCTTCTGCAGTTCAAGGTTGGAGAAACTCGTCAGGTAGCAGTATTGAGATGTGGAACCAATCTAAAATTACCAATGCGTTATTGGAGGCTGGCCAAAGAAAGGTCGGGTTTGGAAGTGCTCAATTTGGGAATGCAGTGAAATGTGATGGGATATCGTGTACTAACGATCCCACAAAGCAAATCGTCCAATCTAAACTGGATGATTTCCTGATAACAAATTCAGGTAGTGATATCTGGAATACAACAAAAACGTTAACACCTTTATCTCAAAAGAGCTTATCAATTGGTCAGTCAACCGTGACACTGACTGCTGGCGACTACTATTTTAATTCTTTGAATATCAATACCCACTCTTCCTTGAATATTCAAGGGAAGGTGATTATTCATACTCGATACTTAAATTTATCGAATAATTCAAGGATTAATAATTCAGGTAATGCAGATAACCTTGTAATAGTTGGGTATGACCCTACTAAAGGTTCATCTGGACAAACGTGCCCTGCATATGGTTGTGAAATGGATTTATCCAGTCAATCACAAATCAAAGCATTGATTTACAGCGAGGGGGAGGTTCGGTTATCTAATGGATCACATGTGTACGGTGCGGTTACCGTTCGTGACCTTCATATGAGTGGAGCATCTCAGATTACCGGGGAAAGCCAATGTTTTTCTGAGCCAGAGTTGGTTATTACTCCAGGCTCTAGCTCTGGGTTAGCTTGTACCGGTATTCCTATAAACTTTAAGTTGGTCGATAAAATAACCAAGCAACCTGTTAATAATTATACGGGAACTCTTGATGTGACAATTCCAAATAATAGTTCGAGGGATGCGTGTTGGTTAAATTCAGATGGAACCTGTTCTGCATCCTTGAGTCACGATTTCGTAGCAGGGCAGACAGCTACTTACACCAAGTCACTGTCAAGTATTGGCCTATCTCCGGTTTCAATCTCTGCTTCTATTCGGGGGCAAAGTAACATCAGTGCAACCGGTGGACCGTATCAGTTTGTGCCTTACGGATTTAAAATTGAAGATAAACAAAGGGTTGATGGAGGTAAGGGGCAGGTTGCTTTCCGAACATTTGAGACCGAAGTTACTGCAGTAGCATCAGGGGCTTCTAACCCAAGGGCATGTCAGAAAATATCGGATTATGATGGAACTAAATCACTTTATGCTTCCTATGAGCAGATAACTCAAGGCAATAGTGGTTGGAATAATGAGCTATTTCTCAATTCGTATAGCATTAAGATCGGCAGTTCACCTTTAAATGGAACTAAAGTGAACAATATTGTTTTTCAGAATGGTGTTGCAAAACTGACTTCTCAATACTGGTCGGCTGGTCATATAAAACTTCATTTGGCAGATGCTGACTGGCAACCCACGAATCAATCTATACCCAATTGGAAAGGCTTACAGAGTTCTACTGATGTGTATGTTAGGCCATTTGCTTTGGTGAGTTGCCAAGATAACTCCGGTGTACCAAATGCCCCATTCCCTTCCGGTAGCTCAACAGGAGGAGCTTCATTTATCGCCGCAGGTAATACTGCTTACTTAGCGGTTAGTGCGATAGCTTGGGAGCCTAGTGCTGATCGTAATAATGACGGTCTCATTGACAGTTCATTTTCGGGGGATTTATGTAGGGCTCTTTCAGTATCTGGCTTTGATGATGAAGTTGTGTATGTCAATTATGCTCTTGAAAGCCCGAGTAATGGCCATAATGGCGTATTAAGCGTTGGTAATAAAAACAGTGGTGATGAATTGTCACCGCAACCTATCCCTGCTGATATGTGGTTGAATGGCTACGCGTATAAGAGCTTAGCTTGGTCTGAAGTAGGTAGCATTAAACTATGGGCAGACAAACCGGACTACCTGAATGGGATGACGGTGCCAGGTTATAAAACAACCGCTGGTCGTTTTTATCCTAAATATTTTCAAGTGGTGAACAATGCGGTGTGGGATTACCCGGGAAATCAATCATATGCATACATGAATCAGCCTTTTGACGGCGTTACATTTGATGTGGAAGCACTGAGTCTACAACTCACTGCGGTGAAGAACTATGGATATTTTAATCCAACAATTACCGCTAACTTTGCTTTGTATGAGGCTAACCCTGTTTTTGTCAGTCGTTTTCATTCTGGGACTCCGAGTAAGTCGTGGGCTTCCGCCTCGGATAAGAGTATTGGCACATTTACGCTACATGAGAATTCGCCTTCTACTAACTGTGCTAGCGAGTTGTGTTGGGCTAAAGCATCATCGGTTGATGGCTATGAGGATGGACCATTCAATACCGCGGTAAGTGCAATCTCGACGATTTCAATTGATGCTGTGGGGAACAACGTCGATCCTATTAGCTATCACTATAATGGTACTCCTCGATTACTAACGGTTCAGCCTACTATTCGATTTGGTCGCGCTGTAATAGATAGCGTTGGTGGAGTTGCTGGTGGTGGTATGAATATACCGCTCCGCATAGAGCATTGGACCGGAACAAGTTTTGCCACTCATGAAGGTGATAACTCGACGAATTTAGCCGGTATAAATACGGAAGGTGACAACCGAGATCTCTGGGTTGAAACGGGAGCTACGGCCGCTGATGTAAATCTTTTAGGGGGCGGTGGTGTTGTGAATGGTATATCTAACTCTATACAGGTTGTTCAAGCGCCAATAGATCCAGAGGTTAGGCAACAAACACAGGTTTGGTTGGAGCTAAATAGCGGTGTAAATGCCGCTCCTTGGCTCCGTTATCGCTGGCAAGATCCTAACCGGGTGGAAGTTGCTGGTGAAGAAGATCCCTCAACAGTAGTCACCTTTGGCATCCATCGCGGGAACGATCGTGTGATCTACCGAGGTGAAAGTGGCTTAATAGGTCAGCAATAATATGATTTTTTGGCTGTTAAGTTAGGAATCTGTAAGAAATTGTGGGTTTCAGTCCATGTTTATACTTCAATGCCTTGCCGTGACAGCAAGGCATTGGTACATTTAGTGCAATTTTTGTCTTCTAATTCTTGCAGGATGAGCGAAGAATATGTTTAAAAAGCTTCGTGGCATGTTTTCAAACGACCTATCGATTGATTTAGGTACTGCCAATACCCTTATATATGTAAAAGGCCAAGGCATTGTTCTTGATGAGCCTTCAGTTGTAGCTATCCGCCAAGATCGTGCGGGTTCTGCAAAGAGTGTCGCTGCGGTTGGTCACGCTGCTAAGCAAATGCTTGGCCGTACGCCTGGTAATATCTCAGCAATCCGTCCAATGAAAGACGGCGTAATTGCTGACTTTTACGTAACGGAAAAAATGCTTCAGCACTTCATTAAGCAAGTGCATGATAACAGTGTTCTTAAACCAAGCCCTCGCGTATTGGTTTGTGTTCCTTGTGGTTCAACGCAAGTTGAGCGCCGTGCAATCCGTGAATCAGCACTGGGTGCTGGTGCTCGTGAGGTTTACCTAATCGATGAGCCTATGGCTGCTGCGATTGGTGCAGGCCTACGTGTATCTGAGCCAACAGGTTCAATGGTGGTTGATATCGGTGGTGGTACGACTGAAGTTGCCGTTATCTCACTAAACGGCGTGGTTTACTCGTCTTCTGTACGTATCGGTGGTGACCGTTTTGATGAAGCTATCATCAACTACGTTCGTCGTAACTACGGCAGCTTGATCGGTGAAGCAACAGCCGAAAAGATCAAACACGAAATCGGTTCTGCTTACCCAGGCGATGAAGTCGATGAGATTGAAGTACGTGGTCGTAACCTTGCTGAAGGTGTTCCTCGTAGCTTTAGCCTGAACTCAAATGAAATCCTTGAAGCGCTTCAAGAACCTTTATCTGGCATCGTATCTGCAGTCATGGTTGCACTTGAACAGTGTCCACCAGAGCTTGCTTCTGATATCTCAGAAAACGGTATGGTACTGACAGGTGGTGGTGCACTGCTTAAAGACCTTGATCGCCTGCTAACTGAAGAAACGGGTATCCCTGTTGTTGTGGCGGAAGAGCCATTAACGTGTGTTGCTCTAGGCGGTGGTAAAGCTCTAGAGATGATCGACATGCACGGCGGTGATCTTTTCAGCGAAGAATAGTATCTAGTGTTAGGCTCTTTTCTTATCTAGTTTTATGTAAAGAGCCTAACACCTTGTCTATAGGATCAAATGTCGCTCTAGGACCAAATATAGAATGAAGCCAATTTTTGGTAGAGGTCCCTCTCTACAATTGCGCCTGTTTTTTGCTGTAACATTATCAGCCAGCCTTATGCTGGCTGATAGTCGTTTAGATGCATTCTCAAATGTCCGCTATCTATTAAACAGCATGGTTGCGCCAATTCAGTATGCCGCTAATTTGCCTCGCACCATGTTTGATGGCGTATACGACCGTTTTAGTACTCGTAAAGGGCTCATTGAATCCAACCATAATATTAAACGAGAAGTCTTACGACTGAAGAGCGAGCTGATTCTGCTTGAGCAATATCAAGAAGAAAACAAGCGCCTTCGCAAGCTGTTAGGTTCACCGTTTATTCGTGATGAGAAGAAGGTCGTCACAGAGGTTATGGCGGTGGATACTTCACCATACCGACATCAAGTCGTGATCGACAAAGGTCAGATTGATGGAGTGTACGAAGGTCAGCCTGTGATCAATGAAAAAGGCATTGTTGGTCAAGTCACTTTTGTTGCTGCTCATAATAGTCGTGTTTTGCTACTGACTGATGCAAATAACGCAATTCCTGTTCAGGTTATTCGTAACGATATACGTGTGATTGCTTCTGGTAATGGCATGATTGATGAGATCCAGTTAGAGCACATTCCAACCAGTACTGATATTCAAGAAGAAGATCTGTTGGTGACATCTGGACTCGGTGGTGTATATCCAGAGGGTTACCCAGTCGCTTATGTGACTGCCGTTGATTATGACCCGAAGCGCGAGTTCGCCGTTATCAAAGCAGAACCTGTAGTTGAGTTTGATAAGCTCAGATACTTGTTGCTTGTGTGGCCTGATGAAAATAAACAGATGCAAGCAGAGCAATCTAGTATCGAACAAGCATTGTTAGAAGGTGAAAATGGCCAATAGCGTTTTAAGAAGCAAAGTAGTAATTGGCTGCTCATTTTTGATAGCACTTATTCTACAAACGATCCCTTGGCCGGGTAGTTTAGACCTATTCAGGCCATCTTGGTTATTACTGGTTACCTGCTATTGGGTTTTAGCGTTACCTTACAGAGTTAACGTTGGTAGTGCTCTAGTACTGGGCTTATTGTGGGACCTTTTGATCGGTTCGACTCTCGGTATTAGAGGCATGATGATGGCAATAGTAATGTACATTATTGCAATGAACTTCCTCGTGATTCGAAATATGGCGCTATGGCAGCAAGCGATAATCATTGCAGCCTTAACAGTGTTGTTTGAGGTGCTAATATTCTTTGGTGAATATTTGATCCAAGATGTCGTTTTCAATCCGTTATCGCTATGGAGCGCATTGATAAACTGTATACTTTGGCCTTGGATGTTTTTATTAATGAGACGTGTACGTCGCCATTGGCATGTAAGGTAGAGTGACGATGGAAAAGAAACATTTAGTTTTGGCATCCGGCTCTCCACGCCGCAAAGAATTGTTATCTCAACTCGGTTATGAGTTTTATGTCCTTGTAACTGATGTCGAAGAGTGTAAACACGCTCAAGAAACCGCCGAAGAGTACGTTAAGCGACTATCTTTAGATAAAGCCTTAGCTGCGTTGTCTTTATTGAAAGATAACCCTTCTGAAAAACAGCATGTTGCTTCTGGTTCTGATACTGTAGTTGCTAGTTCTCTTGATTCTGAAACAGTGGTTCTGGGCTCTGACACGGTCGTCGTAAGCCAAGGGCAAGTGCTCGAGAAGCCAATAGACCTTGCTGACTCTAAGCGTATGCTTACTCAGTTAGCGAATGATCGTCACCAAGTGATGACGGCAGTTTCTGTTGTATCGGAAGAAAAACAAAAGACAGAAATCATTATTACCGACGTATGGTTTAAACCCCTCAGTGAAAAAGAAATAGAACAATACTGGCAAACAGGGGAGCCATGCGATAAAGCTGGTAGCTATGGGATCCAAGGTTTGGGCGGACGCTTTGTTACCCGAATCGAAGGTAGTTATTACGCCGTTGTCGGCTTACCTTTATTTGAAACGGACCAGCTACTGCAAGAATTCTTATAATTACTAATCTGAGGTGCACCATGAGTGCTGAATTGTTGCTGAACGTGACCCCGAGTGAGACTCGTGTGGCCATGATTGAAGGGGGAGCTCTTCAAGAGATCCATGTCGAACGAGATGCTCGACGCGGGATCGTAGGAAATATCTACAAAGGACGTGTAAGCCGTGTTTTGCCTGGAATGCAGGCGGCATTTGTGGATATTGGCCTTGATAAAGCAGCTTTTTTGCACGCCTCTGATATTGTCCCCCACACTGAATGTGTTGCTGAGAATGAAAAGAAGCAATTTCAGGTTCGTGATATTTCAGAGCTTGTTCGCCAAGGGCAAGATATTGTCGTTCAAGTGGTCAAAGATCCTCTTGGTACCAAAGGTGCCCGTCTAACCACAGACATTACTTTGCCATCTCGTTATCTGGTATTCATGCCGGGCGCAAGCCACGTTGGTGTTTCTCAGAGAATTGATAGTGAGTCAGAACGCAACCGCCTAAAAAAAGTCGTGTCTCGTTACTGTGACGAGCACGGTGGCTTTATCATCCGCACGGCAGCAGAAGGCGCAGATTCAAATGAGTTGGCGCAAGATGCCGCATTCTTGAAGCGATTATGGCTAAAGGTGTTAGAACGTCGTGGTAAGCACAAAGCTCGTACTCGCTTGTATGGTGAGTTGTGCTTAAGCCAACGTATCTTACGTGATTTTGTCGGTACTGAGCTGAGCAAGATTCAGGTCGATTCTCGTCTAGAATATGAAAATCTAAAAGAGTTTACTTCTGAATACGTGCCTGAGCTAACAGACAAGCTTGAGTTGTATGAAGGTGATAAGCCTATCTTTGATATGTACGATACCGAGAACGAAATTCAACGTTCATTGGATCGCAAAGTCGAATTGAAGTCTGGTGGGTATCTGATTATCGACCAAACAGAAGCGATGACAACCGTCGACATCAATACTGGTGCCTTTGTTGGTCGTCGTAATCTAGAAGAGACGATTTTCAATACTAACGTCGAAGCGACACAAGCTATTGCTCGTCAACTTCGCCTTCGTAACTTAGGCGGCATCATCATTATCGATTTTATTGATATGCTGTCTGAAGAACACCGTAAGCGAGTACTTACTTCTTTAGAAGCTGCATTAGACAAAGACCGTGTGAAAACCAACATTAATGGCTTCACACAGCTTGGTTTGGTTGAGATGACTCGTAAACGTACTCGTGAAAGTATTGAGCATATTCTGTGTTCTAGCTGCCCTGCTTGTGAAGGTCGCGGTAGCGTGAAGACAGTTGAAACCGTTTGTTATGAAATTCTTCGAGAGATCACACGAGTGAATCGCGCGTATGACGCCGATAAGTTTGTTGTTTATGCGGCGGCTGCCGTTGCCGAGGCGTTAGAAGGCGAGGAATCTCACGCGCTTGCTGAGCTTGAAGTGTTTATTGGTAAGCAAGTTAAAATCCAGGCTGAGCCTCTGTACATACAAGAGCAGTTTGATGTTGTTATGATGTAATGGATATTTTGTGAGTTCAAGCGTTACTCTGATTCTTCGTACATGTTTATGGTTAGTGGTTACTCTCTTAGTAACACTAGCCATTGCTGTCACTACACTGCGTGTAGCCTTACCCAATTTAAATAAGTATCAATCTGAAATTGAGCTTTGGGTAAACCAACATTCCGGTTTTGAGTTTTCTATTCAAGATGTGGGTGGTTTTTGGCGTAACACTCATCCCTCTATTGCTCTGCAAGGTGTTAAGGCTAGCCTTCCCAACGCAGAAGATGTAGCTTTCTCTGTTGAGCGTGTTGAAGTTGAGTTTGACTTGATTCAATCGGTCGTGCAGATGCGTCCTGTCGTGGCCGATTTGGTCATGAATCAAATGTACCTCGACATCCGCTCAATTGATCTATTTGCCGGGCAAAACGGTAAAGATGTACCTAAAGACCCCGGCTCTTCCAAGCGAGTGATGCAGGAGCTGGACAATTTACTTTTAAAAACTTTGGTGGATGTGACCGCTAAAGATTCCTCTCTTCTATATCGAACTATCTCTGGTGAAGAACGTCAGCTTGATATCGAAACTTTAAAATGGCAAAACTCAGGTAAACATCACCTTGCGGAGGGTGTAGTAAGTATTAAAGACGCTAACCTCAACTCTTTGTCAGTAAGTGCTAACTTTGTTGATGGTGGTTCTTTAACTGATATGACGGGCGAGTTTTATGTCAGCGCGGATAGTATCTCAGTAATGCCTTGGTTAACTCGTTATATGCAGGCAGAATCCGGCATTGAGACGGGCACGGTGAGCTTGAATAGCTGGCTAACGCTACGAAATAGCAAGCCAGTTAGCGCTTATGTTGAGGTATTACCTTCAGAACTGACTTGGAATGAAGATGGTCAGCATGACTTGATGCTTGAGTCGGGTGTTTTTAAATTATCCCCCATTGATGGTGGATGGCAGGTTAATGGTCACTCACTAAATCTAAGAACGGATGACAGGCCTTGGCCTGAAGTTGATGTCGCTTTCAAGTGGAATAAAGGCCCGTGGGAACTTAATGTTTCTGAACTTGATGTTGAAACCATTACTCCGTTGATCAAGTTGATGCCAGATTCTTCGCAATCTACCCAAATGATCAATGCATTGGCACCGGGCGGTATCGTTTCAGACATTCGCGTTGCGATGGACTCTGGAATTGAAAGCTTGCGTTACTCTGCGAACTTTTCCGATTTGGCGATCGAACAATGGGAGTTAGTCCCTGGCTTTAGCCAAGTATCAGGGCATGTGTTTGGCTCGGCTTCGGAAGCGAAAGCCAGCTTATATGTTATTGATGATGTGTTTCCTTATGGTGATGTTTTCCAAGCGCCTCTGAATATCAAACAAGGTCAGGTTGATATTGTTTGGCAGCAAGATGAAAACGGCTGGAAACTGTGGTCGGACAAAATCACTGCAGCCACGCCAGATTTACAAGTACTAGGCGCATTTCGCTTGGACTTTCCAAATAACGCTAGCCCTTACCTTTCTTTTTATGGTGAAGCGGACGCTTACAACGTCGGTGAAACATGGCGCTATTTACCGACATTGGCACTTGGCCAAGACTTAACCGATTACCTTTCAACGGCGATTCAAGCGGGTAAGGCCGACACCGTTAAATTACTCTGGCATGGTGAATTAGCCCAATATCCGTACACCAATCATGATGGCATTTTCCAAGTTTGGGTTGGCTTAGAAGACGCTAAGTTCAGCTTCGATACCGCGTGGCCATTGATAACCGACCTTCAACTTGATCTGTTATTTGAAAATGATGCGATGTATTTAGACTCTCGCTCCGCTCAATTGATGGATGTGGCGGCAGATCGAATCACTGGTCGTATTCCTTATTTAGGGGAAGGCGGTCATATCGAAATTGAAGCTAAAGCAACGGCGTCTGGTAATGCAGTTCGAAATTACATGACTGCTTCGCCACTCGTAGATTCTGTGGGCGCTGCGTTAACTGCGCTTAAAGTGAGTGGTGATGTCTCTTCTGAGTTCCAGCTTAAT
Organism: Vibrio sp. FF145; assembly: GCF_041439075.1. Lineage (NCBI taxonomy): Bacteria > Pseudomonadati > Pseudomonadota > Gammaproteobacteria > Vibrionales > Vibrionaceae > Vibrio > Vibrio sp. FF145. The sequence goes on along the minus strand of NZ_JBGONH010000005.1, from coordinate 92,705 downwards.
ATTCCGTTTGATTCTGAACAAGAACCTAGAGCGTGGGGATATGCAGATCTGAGTGGTAATCATGTTGAGATTGAAGCTCCACCAATGGTGCTAGAGAACACCACTGGTCGTATTGAATTTGATAATGATGTCGTGACAGCAAGTGGTCTTGCAGCTGATTTGCTTAATCAAGGTATCTCGGTTGACTTTAAAGGTCTTAATGATGGACCTGGCTATGCAGTGGATCTTGATGTGTTAGGTGATTGGGACGTCAATCCTCTAAAGCCGTATGTCGGAGAGCAGTGGTTAAGCCGTTTGTCGGGTCATGCACAATGGCAAAGCCAGATCGATATTCAACTTAATGATATTGGTTTTACTTACCAACTCGACTTACAGTCAGACCTCAAATACTTAGCGAGTGATTACCCATACCCATTAGCTAAAAAGTCATTAGAAAGTGGCTCGGCAAGGCTACAAGCCTCGGGCAATCAAGAATCGATTACCGCGCGTCTGCAATTGCCGAGCACTAAATACCAAGCTGAGATTGATATTTCCGGCGATGTTCCTGAATTAACGGCGACCAATTTAGTCCTTGGTCGTGGTGGCTATAAAATTAGCCCCGTGGTAGGGCACCATGCCTTGATTCGTACCGATAAGTTCAATGCCGATGACTGGCTGTCAGTAGTCATGGAGCCAGTGCAACCATCGGATGCTGTCCTTAGCCAGATGAACACGCCAACCATTCCAGCGCCACGTCGCATCACCTTCGAGAGCAAAGAGCTGATCTTAGGTGGTATTTCTTGGAATGATGTTGATTTTAGCGCTCGAAAAAATAAGCAAGCATGGCAAATGGAAGTGTCTAGCCAAGAGCTAGAAGGGGATATTAACTACCTGCCACCTTATGATTTGACGGTTTCATTGGATCGCCTGCATCTGTTTGTTCCTGGGTGGAGTGACAAGAAAAACCAAGATCAACTGCTACAGCGTAAGGCGCAAGAAGCACCGTTGATCTCTGAGTTGGATAGAAAGCTCCATGATGCGATGCCGAATTTGACGTTGACCCTGAACGACTTCTGGCTTCAAGGCTATAAAGTTGGCAAGGTTGATGTTGAAATGACGAGAAAGGAAGACCGCATTGAGTGGAATAAGATTCAGGTGAGAAGCGGCGGAAATAAAGCGGATATCAGTGGCTGGTGGGAACTGCAAGGCGATAAGAGTCATTCATCGTTAACTCTTGATGTTGAAGGTGAAAACAACAGTGAGTTAATGGAGCGTTTCGGTATTACTTCCGGGATTCAAAAAGCGCCCTTTGAGTTAGAAGGTCAATTGACTTGGGATGGTTCGCCTTGGGGGATCAAAATGGATACCCTTGATGGCAACGTTAAAACCCAATTTGGTAAAGGTATTATCTCGGATGTGAGTGGCGCAGCTCGATTACTGGGGCTGTTTAGCCTAGATTCGATTATCCGTAAGATGCAGCTCGACTTCTCGGACGTATTTGATAATGGCATGGCATTCAACAGCATCACAGGAACTGGCGAGATTCAAAATGGTATCTTTCTAACTAATGATCTGAATATGGATGCGGTCGCCGGTGAGATGAAAATAAAAGGGATCGCCAACCTCAATACACGCGAGGTCGATGCTGAAGTGAACTTCACCCCAGATATTACCTCCGGGATTCCAGTATTAACGGCTTTTGCGGTAACGCCTCAAACAGCGCTATACGTGTTAGCGGTGACTACGGTTATTTCTCCGGTTGTTGAAGTCTTTACCCAAGTTAATTATTCGGTGAAAGGGCCGTTGGATTCACCAACAGTGAGCGAGCTTTCTCGCAGTTCTGGAGAATTCCAGCTACCAGAAAAACTCAGAAAATTAGCCGAATAAGCCTTAAATTAGCCCAATAAATCTTAAATTAGCCGAAAAGACCTTAGTATCCTAATCAGTTAATATACGGTGAAATGCTGATTTCTGAATCATAATGAATGTAGGAGCGATAGACATGGATTGTGTTGGGTTGATTCAAATGACATCAGGCCCTCGCCCTGACTTGAACTTTGATTATCTTGCTCAAGAAGTAGCAAAGTGCAAAGAGTTGGGGGCTAAGTGGGTTGTGTGCCCTGAAAACGCGTTAGTCTTTGGCAGTAAAGCCGACTATCACCAGTATGCTGAGCCTCTAAATGATGGTCCACTGCAAAAGAAAGTCTCTGAGCTAGCAAAGCTTTACCGAATTTGGATTGTTATTGGCAGTATGCCGATAAGCACAGCTAAAGGCGTGACTACCACAACTTTGGTGGTTGATGATTTTGGTTGCTTAGTGGCCCATTACGATAAGCTACACATGTTTGATGTGGATGTTGCTGATGCACATAAGTGCTATCGAGAATCGGATATTTTCACGCCCGGTGACCGAGTGGTAACAACGGAAACGCCTTTTGGTCGCTTAGGTTTGAGTATTTGTTATGATGTGCGCTTTCCGCACTTGTATTCAGAGTTACGCAAGCAAGGTGCACAAATCATAGTGGTACCGGCAGCTTTTACCGCAGTAACAGGGCAAGCTCACTGGGAAGCATTATTAAGATGCCGCGCGATCGAAACGCAATCGTGGATTATCGCGGTAGGGCAAGGCGGAAATCACCCTTGCCAAAGAGAAACATGGGGACACTCAATGGTGGTTGATCCATGGGGACGAGTGGTTGCACAACTAGACCAAGATCCTAAAAGTATGGTGGTTGAGATAGACACATCCAGTTGCGAATCAATCAGGCAAAATATGCCAATCGCGCAGCATTCTCGATTTACCAATCAATTTTAATTACAAATAAGAGCCATTTATGAGCATCAATCAAATTGAAGAAGCGCTACTAAACCCAACAGGGCTGACGGAGCAAAATATCGCAGATACATTGGCGAGCATTGCTACCCGCCAAATTGATTATGCTGATATCTACTTTCAGTCAAGCTGGCATGAATCTTTAGTGCTAGAAGACAGCATTATTAAAGACGGCTCTTTCAATATCGATTGTGGTCTTGGTGTACGAGCGGTATCTGGTGAAAAAACCGGTTTTGCTTACTCTGACCAAATCCAATTGGATGGCCTTAAACAGAGTGCAATCGCGGCTCGCGGTATCGCTAAGCAAGGGCAAAACGGTAAGGTACAAGCTTTCAAGCGTAACTCTAACCAAGCTTACTATGATGCAGTTAACCCGCTAGCAAGCTGGGAAAAACAGCAAAAGACAGAATTACTTAAAGCGCTTGATGCTTACATTCGTACTAAAGAACCGATGGTAACTGAAGTATCGGTGAGCCTAAGTGGTGTACATGAACAGATGCTTGTTGCGGCAACTGATGGTACTTTCGCTGGTGATATTCGCCCGTTGGTTCGTTTATCAATTAGCGTACTTGCACAGAAAGGCGATCGTCGTGAACGTGGCAGTGCCGGTGGCGGTGGTCGTTTTGGTTACGATTTTTTCTTAAGTGATGCTAACGGTTTTCAAGTTGCTTACCAGTTCGCTGATGAGGCCATTCGCCAAGCATTAGTTAACCTTGAAGCGGTTGCTGCGCCTGCTGGTGCAATGCCTGTGGTTCTTGGTTCTGGTTGGCCAGGTGTTCTACTGCATGAAGCGGTAGGCCACGGTTTAGAAGGTGATTTCAACCGTAAAGAGTCTTCAGTATTTTCTGGCAAGATCGGCGAGCAAGTTACATCAAGCCTATGTACGATTGTTGATGACGGTACATTAACGGATCTACGCGGTTCATTGAACGTTGATGATGAGGGTGTTAATGGTCAGTACAATACGCTAATCGAAAACGGCATCTTAAAAGGTTACATGCAAGATAAGCTAAACGCTCGTCTAATGGGTGTAGCACCTACAGGTAACGGTCGTCGTGAGTCTTACGCGCATCTTCCAATGCCACGTATGACGAATACATACATGCTGCCGGGCGAACACACACCGGAAGAGATCATTGCAACGGTTGAGAAAGGCATCTACGCACCGAACTTCGGTGGCGGTCAGGTTGATATCACATCAGGTAAGTTTGTGTTCTCAGCTTCTGAAGCGTACATGATTGAAAACGGCAAGATCACTCACCCAGTGAAGGGCGCGACGCTGATCGGTTCTGGTATCGAAGCAATGCAGCAGGTGTCTATGGTCGGTAATGACCTAAGCATTGACCGTGGTGTTGGTGTATGTGGTAAGGCTGGTCAAAGTGTGCCAGTGGGTGTTGGTCAGCCAACATTGAAGCTAGACTCGCTAACCGTCGGTGGTACTGAGTAAAGCTGATTAGCCTCTGAAAATTCACTGTAAAGATAAATTGAAAAGCGCCTCTATTGTGAGGCGCTTTTTGTTTATAGGTTACTGGTTCAGTGAGCGCGCAGAGTCTACATGTTCTCTTCCGCGAACTCAGCCAGTCGGCTACGCACCACACCATTGAGGTGGATGTTGGCACTGCCTTCGAAGTTTTTAAAACGCTCAACCATGTAGGTGAGCCCCGAGGTTACAGGAGTTAGGTAGGAAGAATCTATCTGCGCTAGGTTTCCTGAGCAGACGATCTTGGTCCCTTCACCACAACGGGTGATGATGGTTTTGATTTGTGAAGCGGTAAGGTTCTGACACTCATCCAAAAGCACAAATGCATTCTGAATTGAACGGCCACGCATAAAGTTAATCGATTTGAACTGGATGTTGGCTTTATCACAGATGTACTTCATCGAGCCTTCTGTGCAGTGATCGTTCTTGTGCAGCGCTTCCAGTGTATCAGTCACTGCAGCTAACCAAGGCAACATCTTCTCTTCCTCTGTACCCGGAAGAAACCCTATCGACTCACCTATATCAGGTGTGTTTCGGGTTACGATGATCTTATCGAACTGTTTACGTTCAATAGTTTGTTCAAGTGCAGCTGCCATGGCTAACAGCGTCTTACCACTCCCCGCTGCGCCTGTAAGAATCACCAGATCAATATCAGGGTCGAGCAGGGCATCGATCGCCATGCCTTGATAAACGTTTTTGGGTGTGATGTCCCATGCTCTGCGATTCATTAGTCTTTCGCGACTGAGGTCTCTTAGTGTAATACTTTCAGTTTCAATCTCTTCGACTCGAGCGGCAAAGTCACTTTCTTCGTCAATCACATACTGGTTGAGAAAGGTTGGCTCGAACGGCGCTCTTGCTAAGGTGTGCAGCGTCTTTCCGCCTAAACTTCTGCTCTCGACATTATCGATACCATCCCAAAATGAGCCTTCCAGTTGTTGGAAGCCTTTGGTGAGGTATTGGATATCATCAATCAATTGGTCGGTTTGATAGTCTTCAACAAAACGGACACCGGCGCCTTTGGCTCGTAAACGCATGTTGATGTCTTTGGTGATAAGAACCACTTCGCGTGGCGCGCGTTTATTTTGAAGATAGAGGACTGCGTTGAGGATTCGGTTATCGCCAGCTTTGTCATCGGCGAAGGCTTTGATGCTTTCTTGAAGTTCGTAGTCAGCGAGTATTGAAATACTGCCAGATGCGTTTATGTCTTTAGAAAAAGGGATGCCTTCCGATATTTGGTCTGGTGTGGCTTCCCTGAATAAGTCTTCGAGCGTTCGAATCGCAATTCTCGCATCTCGAGCAACATCTCTTTTACTGTCTTTGATTCTGTCGAGTTCTTCTAGCACTGTCATTGGGATAACGACATCGTGCTCTTGGAAAGAAAATATAGCGAAGGGTTCGTGAAGTAGGATATTGGTGTCTAAAACAAATAGCTTCCGGTTGGTCTCGCCCATAGCATCTCCTTGCCGACGTGCGGCTTGCCTTGCATTCATTGAACGTAGATTAAGCTCATATAAAGGTTAGTATCTGATTCTAGTGATAGTCAACAACTCACCTAAACTTCATTTGAGAGCTGCATTCTGCTCTCCATAGAATAACCATGATTTTTTGACAGTTTGATTGCACTTATGAAAACAGAAAAAAAGTATGAAATCGTCTCCTTTAGGCGTGACCTAAATCACAGCATCGAGTAAGATTAGCGACCTTTTTCTGCACCATTTTCTCAAGATATTTATTATTAAGAGCGCACTTAAAAAGTGGCTGCAAACTAGGCATTTTTGGCTATATTTTTAGTTCAAGAGCAATAACGTTCTTGTTTGAAATTGCAGTTAGAAAGACCAAATTCCAACTATAAGATTGAGGTAGTCGATTCATGACATTTGCTTTGGGGCAACGCTGGATAAGCGATACGGAGAGCGATTTAGGTTTAGGTACCGTTGTAGCAATGGATGCTCGCACAGTGACAGTAATGTTTGCTGCGTCAGAAGAAAACCGCGTCTATGCACGCACAGATGCTCCCGTAACCCGAGTGGCGTTCAATGTAGGCGATGTCATCGAATGCCAAGAAGGTTGGTCTTTATCTGTTGAAGAAGTTATCGAAGATAAAGGGCTACTGACTTATTTGGGTACTCGTGAAGATACTCAAGAGACAGAGGTGACTCTGCGTGAAATCTTTTTAAGTAACCAGATCCGCTTTAACAAGCCACAAGATAAGCTGTACGCAGGTCAAATCGACCGTATGGATAACTTTGTGTTGCGCTACCGTGCTTTAAGCAACCAATACCAACAACATAAGAGCCCAATGCGCGGCTTGTGTGGTATGCGTGCAGGTCTTATCCCTCATCAGCTTTACATTGCTCATGAAGTGGGTCGTCGTCACGCTCCGCGTGTTTTACTCGCCGATGAAGTTGGCCTAGGTAAAACCATAGAAGCGGGTATGATTATCCACCAACAGGTGTTGTCTGGCCGTGCTGAGCGTATTCTGATTGTGGTTCCTGAAACACTACAACACCAATGGCTAGTTGAGATGATGCGCCGTTTCAACCTGCACTTCTCTATCTTTGATGAAGAGCGTTGTATTGAATCTTTTGCAGAATCAGATAATCCATTCGATACACAGCAATACGTCCTGTGTTCTTTGGATTTCCTACGCAAGAGCCGTAAGCGCTACGAGCAAGCACTTGAAGGTGAATGGGATTTGTTGGTTGTCGATGAAGCGCACCACCTTGAGTGGAGCCAAGACAAACCGAGCCGCGAATACCAAGTGGTTGAAGGATTAGCTGAAAACACATCTGGCGTATTACTACTGACAGCGACCCCTGAACAGCTTGGTCGTGAGAGTCACTTTGCGCGTCTTCGTCTGCTTGATCCTGATCGCTTCTACGATTACGAAGCATTCGTTGAAGAAGAAGACCAATACGCGCCAGTTGCTGATGCTGTAACGGCATTGTTCTCTGGCGTGAAGCTTGAAAACAGCGCGAAGAACCAAATTACAGAACTTCTGTCTGAGCAAGATGTTGAGCCACTGTTCCGTGTTATCGAAGGTGATAGCAGCGAAGAAGAGCAAGCCTTAGCTCGCCAAGAACTTATTGATAACCTTATGGATCGCCATGGTACTGGCCGTGTTCTTTTCAGAAACACACGTGCTGCAATCAAAGGCTTCCCTAAGCGTAATGTAAATCTACTGCCGATGGATATTCCAACGCAGTACACAACCTCGATGCGTGTATCGGGCATGATCGGTGGCAAGATGGCGCCAGAAGCTCGAGCGATGAAGATGTTGTATCCAGAAGAGATCTTCCAAGAATTTGAAGGTGAAGATTCAAGCTGGTGGCAGTTCGATTCACGTGTGAACTGGTTGATTGAAAAAATCCAAGACAAGCGCAGCGAAAAGATCCTAGTGATCGCTTCTCGTGCAAGTACTGCTTTGCAATTAGAACAAGCACTGCGTGAGCGTGAAGGTGTGCGTGCAACGGTATTCCACGAAGGCATGTCGATTCTAGAGCGTGATAAAGCTGCGGCTTACTTTGCTCAAGAAGAGGGCGGCGCTCAGGTTCTTATCTGTAGCGAAATCGGTTCTGAAGGTCGTAACTTCCAGTTTGCTAACCAGTTAGTGATGTTCGATCTTCCGTTTAACCCGGATTTGCTTGAACAACGTATTGGTCGTTTGGACCGTATCGGTCAACTTCGAGATATCGACATTCATGTCCCTTACCTAAAAGGCACATCGCAAGCGATTCTAGCGCGTTGGTTCGATGAAGGTTTGAATGCATTCGCAGAGACTTGTCCTACTGGTCGCACGGTTTACGATAAGTATTCTGATGTACTGATCGAAATGCTGGCTTCTGGTAACACTGAGCAGCTTGATGAAGTCATTGAAGAATCAGCGAAGCTCAATCAAAGCCTGAAATCGGATCTAGAAAAAGGCCGAGATCGCCTACTAGAGATGCATTCAAATGGTGGCGATAAAGCCCATGAGATTGCTGAAAAGATCGCGTCTACTGATGGTGATACTAACCTAGTTTCTTTTGCACTGAGCCTGTTTGACACCATTGGTCTGAACCAAGATGACAAGGGTGAAAATGCGCTCGTTGTGACACCTTCTGAACACATGATGGTGCCAAGCTACCCAGGCTTACCTTATGAAGGTGCAACGATTACGTTTGACCGTGAAACCGCGCTTTCTCGTGAAGACATGAATTTTATTAGCTGGGAACACCCAATGATTCAGGGCGGTATTGATCTGCTATTGAGTGAAGGTGTGGGTGCGTCTGCGGTATCTCTACTGAAGAACAAAGCGCTGCCAGTCGGTACGATTCTACTTGAGTTGGTTTACCTTGTTGATGCACAAGCGCCAAAGCGCAGCGGTATCAGCCAGTTCCTGCCTAAGACGCCGATTCGCTTGATGATGGATGGTCGTGGTAACGATTTATCTGCTCAGGTTGAATTCGATAGCTTTAACCGTCAACTAAGCCCGGTAAACCGTCATTTAGCGAGCAAGCTAGTGAACTCGGTACAAGGTGAGATTCACAAACTAATCGAAGCAGGTGAGACGCATGTACTGCCGAAGGTTGAAGAAGTTCGTCAACAAGCTCAGAAAGATATGCAAACTAACTTGAACGGTGAGTTAGAGCGTCTACAAGCGCTTAAAGCGGTTAACCCTAACATTCGTGATGAAGAGCTAGAGGTTATCGAAGCTCAAATCAACGAACTGACAGGTTACATCAGCAAGGCTCAGGTTCAGCTTGATTCGCTACGTTTGATTGTGGTTTCTCACAACTAGTTTTGAATTAGCGAAATGCTTTAACGAAATAAGGCCTTCATCACGAAGGCCTTATTTGTATCTGTAGTTTGGTTAAACTGTAGCTGGGTTAAAGCTTAGCGCTCGATTATATTCCTATCTAGTGAACAATCGCGAAATAAAGTAAAAAATCAAAACTTCCTTAGTAGTTAAGAGGCTCTAGTGGCGTTAGAACAGTACACACCACCACGTGAACCGTGGACTGATATTATCTATCAAGATGATGATATTCTTGTGGTGAACAAGCCTGCAGGCCTACTTTCGGTGCCGGGGAGACTGCCAGAACACTACGACAGTATGTGGAGTCGGTTGGTTGTGGATTTTCCGGAGATTCAGGTTGTGCATCGGTTGGATGTGTCGACATCAGGCTTGATGCTATTGGCTAAGCATAAGCAGGCTGAGCGGAATTTGAAGAAGCAATTTCAATATCGACTGACACACAAACTTTATTACGCACGAGTGTGGGGTTCAATGGAAGACAAGGAAGGTTTGATTGATCTTCCTCTTATTTGCGACTGGCCGAATCGTCCTAGACAGAAAGTGTGTTTCGACGAGGGTAAACCATCTCAGACTCGCTATGTGGTTGAGCAACAAGAGGCTCAAACGACCTTATTGAAGCTACTGCCTATCACCGGCCGCTCTCATCAGTTGCGTGTGCATTGTATGGAAATAGGGAATCCAATTGTGGGCGACGAGTTTTACGCAACGCCTGAAGCTTTTGAGTATAGCGATCGGCTAGCTTTACATGCGTGTGAACTGAGCTTCTATCATCCAGCGAACAACCAACTGTTCAAAGCCTTCGTGCCTTGTGATTTTTACCCTCAAGCATCGCCACAAATCGAGCAGCACTTTGAAATTGCGCCAGAGCTTCCAGACTACAGTAAGCCAAAAGCTTAGAATGGTGCCATCAATACCAATGCAAGGACGTACAATGCCGAAGTTGAAAGTGGTCTTTCTCGACAGAGCTACCATCCCATCTCAAATACATTTAAAACCCCTTAGCTTTGAACATCAATGGGTTGAGTATGACTTCACTTCGCCAGAACAAGTGTCTGAACGAATAGAAGGCGCTGATGTGGTTATTACCAACAAGGTCGTGCTTAACGAATCGAATTTGGCTCAAGCACAACAACTTAAGCTAATAGCTGTTTCAGCAACGGGTGTGAACAATGTCGATGTTGGCTACTGCAAGAGTAACAACATAGCGGTGACAAACGTCCAAGGCTACGCGACTCAATCGGTACCTGAACATGTTATCGCGATGCTATTTACGCTAAAGCGAAACCTCGTTGGTTATCATCAAGATATCGAGACAGGCGAGTGGCAAAAGGACAAACAATTCTGTTTCTTTACTCATCCGATTCAAGATGTTGCAGGCAGTACATTGGGCTTAATAGGGAGTGGTAGCTTAGGGCAAGCGACCGCGATATTAGCAAAAGCGATTGGTATGAATGTCATCTTTACTGAGCGCAAAGGGGCAGATTATTGTCGAGAAGGGTACCTACCTTTTGATACGGTGTTACAGCAAGCGGATGCGATCAGCTTACATTGTCCATTAACTGAAGCGACTCGAAATCTGATTTCAGAGCGAGAGCTAACCATGATGAAATCAAGTGCGGTATTAATTAATGCTGGCCGTGGTGGACTTGTCGATGAGCAGGCCTTAGTTGAAGCTTTGAAAAGTAATGAGATTGCAGGTGCGGGCATGGATGTGTTTACACAAGAACCTGCAGATAATTCGAATCCACTATTGGCTAACAGCCACTTACCTAATTTACTGCTAACACCACATGTGGCGTGGGGCAGCGACAGTTCAATTCAAAAACTGTCTGAGATCTTAATCGATAATATTGATGGGTTTGTTGCAGGTAATCCGCAGAACTTAGTGAGTTGATTGAAGAATTGAATGGTGCAAGCACAAAATAAAAAAAGGTTGGTTTTTAGGCCAACCTTTTTAGATTTAGATCGTTGTGTCGATTAAGTGATTTAGCCTTGCGGCTTAACTACCAATACATTGATTGGTGAGTTCTGAACCACTTTGCTTGCAACAGAACCAAGTACAACCTTGTCGATTTTTGAACGCTTATGACTAGGCATCACGATAAGATCTGCCCCTAGTTTCTCTGCGCAATCAAGAATCGTTGTGTAGGTCTTGCCTTCGGCAACGTGAACTTTATAGATCACATCATCGTCGATATGCTTATCAGCAAATTCTTTCAGCTGATTTTTAGCATCAAGCTTCATTTGGTTTGCTGCATCTTTCGGGAAGTAAGACGCTACCATCGACATGTGGATGCCCGGTAATACGTTCAGAATGTGGATCTCAGCATTACTGTGTTTCGCGTGCCATACCGCTAGCTCGACCGCTTTATCAGAAAAGCCTTTGTCGTTCAGATCAACGGGAACAAGGATTTGTCTATACATGTATTCGTCTCTTTTTGAGCAGCGCCGAGTACATACCAAGCGCTGTAATTATCTTTTCCATGTAGTAAAAAAGCCAAATAGAGTAGAGCGCTATTTGGCTCTATCCATTACGCGCTAATCTCATCCTTACGAGCACGCCTTCTTTGGTTCATCGCTAAACCAATCAAAATTAATAGGGCAGGTAAGAATACCCACTCTTTCATTGGTCGTTCTGCATCTTGGATAACGGATTTAATTTCCCAATCAAAGTCAATGCCAGCGGCTTCAGCAGGGCTACCAAACTCAACCATATCAACAATCATCTTGTCGTCAGCTTGGGTCAGCATTAGGCCCATTGAAGCAATGCGGTCTTCACTTGTTGTCGCAGAATCTTCAAACGGAAGGCGAACTGTTTTCTCAGAATAGTTACCTTCTAAGTTTTCGCCACCGACTCTCAATTCAAGTGATTGTCCCACAGATAGATTTTCTGTGATTTGAGCGATCTCAACTCCAGGTGAAAGAACTTTCTCTGGATAAATCATGTCCCACCAGAAGCCAGGGCGGAAGAAAGAGAAGGTCAGAACGATAAGCAGTATAGTTTCCCACCACTTGTTCTTAGTGAACCACCAACCTTGTGTCGCTGCTGCAAAGATAAGTACCGCAGTAACCGAAGAGAAAATCGTCAGTGCTAAGTGCCACCAAGAATCAATGCCCATCAACAGTAGTTGGGTGTTGAAGATGAACATGAACGGCAATATCGCGGTCCGGATATCGTAGGTAAAACCTTGAATACCGGTACGAATCGGGTCTGATTTAGCAATCGCAGCGGCCGCAAATGCAGCCAAACCTACCGGAGGTGTATCGTCCGCAAGAATACCGAAGTAGAACACGAATAAGTGAACCGCAATCAGTGGAATGATCAAGCCGTGTGCTGCACCTAAGGTAACAATTACTGGTGCCATCAATGTTGATACAACGATGTAGTTCGCCGTTGTTGGCAAGCCCATACCTAAGATCAAGCTGATTACCGCAGTGAATAACAACATTAGAATGATGCTACCGCCTGAGATGAACTCAACAAAATCGGTCATTACAAGGCCGATACCTGTCAGCGTTACCACGCCTACAACCGTACCTGCTGCAGCTGTCGCTACACCGATACCGATCATGTTACGTGCGCCTGAAACTAAGCTCTCTGCTAGATCAACGAAGCCTGCTTTTGTTTGTTCTGCGAGATCGTCTGATTTGTTCATCAGAGTCATTAAAGGACGCTGAGTGATCAGAATGAAGATCATGAACACGGTCGCCCAGAATGCCGATAGACCTGGAGAGAAACGTTCAACCGTTAAACACCAAACTAGAACTACGATAGGCAGTAGGAAGTGAAGGCCAGACTTAATCGTTGGGCCTGGATCAGGTACTTCTGTTAGGTTCTCGTCGATTTCCATGCCACCTTCAGCTGCGTATTTAGCAGAAACACGAACCAGAGCGACATAAGAGACTAATAGAGCAACAGTCACAATTGGTGTGGCTGCAGCGCCAAAGACATCTTTTGTCCAGCCGACACCGTAGTAAACCGCAGCACTGATGACACATAGGCCTAAGATAGTACCAGTGAAAGAGAGTAGGCTTTGCACTATAGTTGGTGTGTGACGACGAGGTAAGCCCGTCATACCTGCTTTACATGCCTCTAAGTGAACAATGTAAATCAGGGCGATGTAAGAGATCAGAGCGGGCAGTAGTGCTGCTTTGATTACTTCTACGTAAGAGATGCCCACGTACTCAACCATCAAGAATGCTGCTGCACCCATGATCGGTGGTGTTAATTGACCATTGGTTGAAGCTGCGACTTCTACTGCACCCGCTTTTGTTCCCGGGAAACCAACACGCTTCATTAGCGGGATAGTAAAGGTACCTGTGGTAACTACGTTAGCAATCGAAGAACCTGATACCAGACCAGATAAACCAGATGCTACAACGGCTGCTTTCGCTGGGCCGCCCTTCATGTGGCCAAGCAGAGAGAATGCCACTTTGATGAAGTAAGCACCTGCACCCGCGCGCTCTAGCATTGCACCAAACAGTACGAACAAGAATACGAATGACGTTGATACGCCAAGAGCAACACCGAACACACCTTCTGTTGTTAACCACAGATGCGACATTGCCTTGTTCAGGCTCGCACCTTTGTGGGCGATAACGTCTGGCATGTGTGGACCGCCAAAGGTGTAAAGTAGGAAGACTGCTGCCACAACCATAAGAGGTGGACCTAAAGCGCGTCGTGTTGCCTCAAGCAGCAGAACCATACCGAATACGGCCGCAACAATATCGAATGTTGTTGGTGCACCCGAGCGTTCAGCGAGTTGAGTATAGAAAATATAGATATAAGAAGCTGAAAAGCTACCTACAAGCGCTAATATCCAGTCGACGGCTGGGATGCGATCCCTAGGCGAATTCTTCATGGCTGGATAAGCGGTAAAGGCTAGGAAAATAGCAAACGTAAGGTGAATTGCTCGAGCTTCAGTGTCGTTTAAAATTGCGAAGTTAAAAATGAATGGCAGCGGAGATGCATACCAAAGTTGGAACAGTGACCAACATAGAGGCACAAACCATAAAATACGGCCTTGGATACCACGAGGGCTACGCGCACCAGTATCTGATTGTGCCACCATTTCTTGCACATCTGGAGACGGTGATGTTGTCTGCGTCATGTACTTTATCCTTATTATTGATGGTCTGCCTTTTGTTACGAACAACTAAACGTGATTTCTTTCCTATCTAGTGTAGTGAATGGATAGAGAAATGCGTTCTTTGTTCGTCTTTGTCTTAGGCTTGATACGAAGGTAAGTCCTCCAAATTGGAGAAACTTAAAGGGTTGTTCTTTTCACTTAAATTATTTTTATAAAACGTGAAAAGCCAATAAGGAGGACTAGCCTCCTTATTGGTTTAGTAGGCTTAAAGTAGAGTTACTTTAGAAGACCTACTTCTTTGTAGTATTTTGCGGCACCTGGGTGAAGAGGGATAGAGATACCCGCTTTAACCATGTCTTCTTTTTTCAGGTTAGCAAATGCTGGGTGCAGACGTTTGAATGTTGCGAAGTTTTCAAATACTGCTTTAGCAACGTTGTATGCTACTTCATCCGAAACGTCTGAAGTTGTTACCATAGTTGCAGCAACACCGAAGCTATTTACGTCAGCATCTGTACCGCGGTACATACCAGCAGGTACTGTGCTGTATGCGTAGTATGGGTTTTCAGCTACGATCTTGTCGATCTGTGGACCTGTTGCAGAAACCAGTTTTGCATCACAAGACGTTGTCGCTTCTTTAATTGATCCGTTCGGGTGACCAACCATGTAGATGAATGCATCAATCTTGTTATCACAAAGTGCTTGTGAACGCTCAGAACCTTTCAGTTCAGAAGCAAGCTTGAAGCTATCGTTAGTCCAGCCCATAGAGTCCATTACAACACCCATCGTTGCACGATCGCCAGAACCCGGGTTACCAATGTTGACACGCTTACCAGCTAGGTCTGAAACATTGTTAATACCTGCATCGGTGCGAGCGATGATGTTGAACGGTTCTGTATGTAGAGAGAACATCGCACGAAGTTTCTTGTATTCGCCTTGGTCTTTGAACTTACTTGTACCGTTGTAGCCGTGGTATTGCCAGTCCGATTGAACAACACCGAAATCTAGTTCACCAGCACGGATGGTATTAACGTTGTAGATTGAACCGCCAGTAGACTCGACAGAACAACGAATGTTGTGGTCTTTACGGCCTTTATTCACTAGCTTACAAATTGCACCACCAGTCGGGTAATAAACACCCGTTACTGAACCAGTACCAATTGTGATGAACTCTTGAGCGTTAACTGCGCCAGCGCCCATTACAGCAGCTGCAATAGCCCCAACTTTAATCAGTTTGGTAAATGCCATGAATTTCCCTTCCTTTATTCATTATTAACCCTGAAACAAGTGTAGTCGTTTCTGGAGTTTCCTATTTGGAAACGGCACCTTTTTCAATCCATGTGATGAAAAAGTGGCTGAATAATATCAAAAATTGGCAGAAAATTACTCAAATGTTAAAAGATATAGCGAAAAAATCTAACAAATGACGGTTGGATCTCGTGTTTGATTTGCTATTGAGTTTTTTAAAATCAATGAGTTAGTGATTTTTGGGAGAGGCGGGATAGATATCTTAGGATGTGATTTGGATCACGAACTAAATAGGTGTTTGTGATCCAATAGTAATGGCTGATAGTTATGAAACTGTGAGCAATTATCCTGCGTATTCAAACAGTTCGCATACAGAATCGAACAGTTGCTTAGTGGTAACTGATAAGGTTGGAGTAATGAAGATAGTATCATCTCCAGCAACTACCCCCAGTATGCCTTCTGACTTACCTAATGAATCTAATAAGCGAGCAATAAGCTGCGCGGCACCAGGGCCAGTGTGTATCACAACCAATGCATTGTTGTGGTCAATATCTAACACTAACTCTCTTAAAGAGCTCGAAACCGTCGGAACACCAAGTTCAGCAGGAAGACAGTAAACCATCTCCATTTTTGCATTGCGTGTTCGCACGGCGCCAAACTTAGTTAACATACGCGAAACTTTAGATTGGTTGATACTTTCAAAGCCTTCATGCTTCAGGGCATCGACAATCTCGCCTTGCGAACCAAAACGTTCTTCTTTTAGTAGTGATTTAAAAGCTCGAACTAAGTTGTCTTGTTTTTCTGTATTGCGCATATGTCATTCTTATTCATTAACAAAGATGTTTGCATATTCTCGCATACATATTCAGTTCTCGCCAAAATATCACGGTAATTTGTTAGTCATATCACTGTAAAAATTTAATAGGATAATGTGTTATTTAAGACGAGTTGTTTTGTCATTTCAAATGATTATCGCCATAATGCGAACTTGCTGTGTAGCACGGTTTTATTGACTTGCGCGAAGTCGCAAAGCTAGCGTTAATTGATTGTAATCACTTTGTGATTAATATAGTTTTTTAACTTAAATTTAGCTCAAGAATTACCCTACAAAGAATCTATAAGAGAAAGCTCTCAAGGAGAATAACAATGAAAGTAGCTGTTATTGGTGCCGCTGGTGGCATCGGTCAAGCCCTAGCCCTACTACTAAAGAACCGCCTGCCTGCTGGTTCAGATCTTGCACTTTACGACATCGCTCCGGTAACCCCGGGGGTTGCTGCCGATCTTAGCCATATCCCAACGCCTGTTTCGATCAAAGGTTACGCGGGTGAAGATCCAACTCCAGCACTTGAAGGTGCGGATGTTGTGCTTATTTCTGCGGGTGTTGCTCGTAAACCTGGTATGGATCGTGCGGATCTTTTCAATGTGAACGCTGGCATTGTTAAGTCTCTAGCTGAAAAAATTGCCGTTACTTGTCCTACTGCTTGTGTTGGTATCATTACTAACCCAGTAAATACAACAGTGCCAATCGCTGCTGAAGTACTTAAGAAAGCAGGCGTTTACGACAAGCGTCGTTTATTCGGTATTACTACTCTTGATGTCATTCGTTCTGAAACGTTCGTTGCTGAGCTGAAAGATAAAGATCCAGGCGACATTCGTGTTCCTGTTATCGGTGGTCACTCAGGTGTAACGATCCTTCCTCTGCTTTCTCAAGTTGAAGGTGTTGAGTTTACTGACGAAGAAATCGCAGCGCTAACAACTCGCATCCAAAACGCGGGTACTGAAGTAGTAGAAGCTAAAGCGGGTGGCGGTAGTGCGACTCTATCTATGGGTCAAGCGGCTTGTCGCTTCGGTCTTGCTCTAGTGAAAGCACTTCAAGGCGAAGAGAACGTGATTGAGTGTGCCTACGTTGAAGGTGAAGGCGAGCACGCACCATTCTTCGCACAACCAGTTAAACTTGGCAAAGAAGGCGCTGAAGCGATTCTTAGCTACGGTGAACTGAGCGACTTTGAACGCAATGCACTAGACAGCATGCTAGAAACGCTAAATGGCGATATTGAGATTGGTGTTGAATTCGCTAAATAAGCGATAGATAACTGAACTCTGCTAAAACGACAGTTAACGAAAGCCGATCATTGCGATCGGCTTTTTTGATCCTTGTATTCAACCCACTCGTAATCTTTTTCTAATCTCGAAGAATTAGAGTATCGAATTATGGCTAGAGTCCAAAAGGGAATGAATGTTAACTATCTAGGTCGCTTGGGCAAGATATTGGTTATCGATGAGCAAGAGCAGTTCGCGTTGTTTGAGTCTTACAATAGTCATAAGCAATATGCAGTTCCGTTGGAAGAACTTGAAGAGATCGAAGCGCAACTACCTCTATCGTTAGAATCGAGTCGTTATTGAGACCCTGAGTATTATCTAGCAGGATCAAAAAAAGAGCCAACAGGCTCTTTTTTATTATATAGCTGTCTATTTACTACTTAGCTTCTATTTACTTGCTACGTTTTACTGCAAGATGAGCTAGCGTAGTTAAAGCCTGCTTGTATTCTGACTCAGGAAGAATAGAAAGCTCAGCAATGGCTTTATCAGCTTCTTCATAGGCTTTATTGGTCGTGTACTCTAACGAGCCTGTCTCTTTCATGACAGACATAATGTCGTCGAGACGTTCCATACCATTAGCTTTTTCAATCGCTTCACGAATCATGCTTGCTTGGTCTGGGGAACCATTGCGCATTGCGTAAAGCAACGGTAACGTCGGTTTGCCTTCTGCTAGGTCATCACCAACATTTTTACCCATCTCTTTACCATCAGCGGTGTAGTCCATCACATCATCAATAAGCTGGAATGCTGTTCCTAGGTACTTACCGTAGTTTTGCATCGCCGTTTCGATCTCAGGTGTAGACTCTGTAAGAATTGCGCCGATTTGGGTTGCGGCTTCAAACAAACGAGCGGTCTTTGAATAGATCACCTGCATGTAGCTTTCTTCTGTGGTGTCTGGGTTGTTACAGTTCATCAATTGTTGAACTTCACCCTCGGCAATCACATTTACTGATTCGCTCATTAGCTCAAGGATCCTTAAAGATCCAAGCGTCGTCATCATCTGGAATGAGCGGGTGTAAATAAAATCACCAACCAAAACGCTAGCTGCATTACCAAAAGCCGCATTCGCTGTAGCTTTGCCACGTCGCATGTCTGATTCGTCGACAACATCGTCATGAAGCAGTGTTGCTGTGTGGATAAACTCGATAAAAGCGGCTGAGGTGATGTGAGCTTCACCTTGGTAACCAAGTGCACGAGCTGATAAAAGAGCAAGCAAAGGGCGTAGGCGTTTGCCACCACCGCTAACGATATAAAAACCAAGCTGGTTGATTAAACTTACGTCAGAATTAAGTTGGGCTTGAATTGTTTCATTCACTTTTGCCATATCATTGGCAGTAAGCGTTTGGATAGCTTTAAAATCCATTGTTCATCCGGCTGAAGTTAGACCCTGTAAGGCTTATACGTTGTATTTAATTGTTGAATAATACACTAAAAAACGTTGATTAATACATCACTTAAAGGCATCATTGCCGCACTTTTCTTTGGCGAACATGTTTTCGCCAATATTTTAAAAATATGGCTTGTCATAGCGGCATGATTCCCGTAGAATCTGCGCCCTATTGATTAGTTTAGCGCACACCCGAGTTGTAGAATTAACAACCATAGGCTGTGCGGAAAAAGCGGAGTAAAATATGTACGCTGTTTTCCAATCTGGTGGCAAACAACACCGAGTAAGCGAAGGTCAAACACTTCGTTTAGAGAAATTAGACGTTGAAACTGGTGCAACTGTAGAATTTGATAAAGTTCTTCTTGTTGCTAACGGCGAAGAAATCGCTGTTGGTGCACCTCTTGTTGAAGGTGGCAAGGTTACTGCAGAAGTAGTACAACACGGTCGTGGCGATAAAGTAAAAATCGTTAAGTTCCGTCGTCGTAAGCACTCGCGTAAGCAAGCTGGTCACCGTCAGTGGTTCACAGAAGTGAAAATCACTGGCATTAACGCTTAAGTATTAGGAGAGTTTAACAATGGCACATAAAAAAGCTGGCGGTTCTACTAATAACGGCCGCGATTCAGAAAGCAAACGTCTTGGTGTTAAGCGTTTTGGTGGTGAATCTGTTCTTGCAGGTAACATCATCGTTCGTCAACGTGGTACTAAGTTCCACGCTGGCACAAACGTTGGCATCGGTAAAGACCATACTCTTTTCGCTCTTACTGAAGGTAAAGTGAAATTTGCAGTAAAAGGTCCTAAAAACCGTAAGTTTGTAAGCATCGAAGCTGAGTAATTTAATCTTTTACTAGATTATTTATACTAGCTTTCAAGCTGAATTCAAAAGCCCTGCCGATTCGGCAGGGTTTTTTATTTATAGCGAGAATAAAAAAGTAGACGCTCTGGCTTTAGTTTGAGAAGCAATTTGGTGTTTGATAAACAGTTTAGTTTTGAGAAGCCGTTTGTTTTTTAAGAAACGGAAAGCAAAGAACCTCTCCTTATTTGTTCCTTGGTTGCAGATCGATCTAGATCTTAGGTGATCGATCTAAACACGGATCTGCTAGAATTTATATCACTCCTTGATGAGTGGTAACGCAACGTAAGTGCGGAGTTAAAAAATGAAATTCGTTGATGAAGCATCAGTAAAAATAGAAGCCGGTGATGGCGGTAATGGTACAGTAAGCTTTTGGCGCGAAAAATTCGTCGCTAAAGGTGGTCCTGACGGCGGTGATGGCGGTGATGGCGGTGATGTTTACATCCAAGCGGATGAAAACTTAAACACACTGATCGATTACCGTTTCCAACGTTTTTACAATGCAGAGCGTGGCGAAAATGGCCGCGGTGGTAACTGTACTGGTAAGCGTGGTAAAGATATGACCATGAAAGTACCTGTAGGTACTCGTGCTGTTGATATCCACACTAATGAAATCGTTGCTGAAGTTGCTGAACATGGCAAAAAAGTCATGGTTGGTAAAGGTGGTTGGCACGGTCTTGGTAACACGCGTTTTAAGTCGTCGGTTAACCGTGCTCCTCGTCAAAAGACAATGGGTACTAAAGGTGAAGTTCGCGAACTACGTTTAGAGCTTCTTCTGTTAGCGGATGTTGGTATGCTTGGCTTGCCAAACGCTGGTAAATCTACTTTTATTCGCTCAGTATCTGCTGCGAAACCGAAAGTTGCTGATTACCCGTTTACTACGCTAATCCCTAGCTTAGGTGTTGTTAGTGTTGTCCCTGAAAAGAGCTTCGTTGTTGCTGACATCCCGGGTCTAATCGAAGGTGCTGCAGATGGCGCTGGTCTGGGTATTCGTTTCTTAAAGCACCTTGAGCGTTGTCGTGTTCTTCTGCACATGATCGATATTTTGCCGATTGATGGTTCTGATCCTATTCAGAATGCACTGACGATCATTGACGAGCTTGAGCAATACAGCGAAAAAGTGGCACAGAAACCTCGCTGGTTAGTATTCAACAAAGTTGATCTAATGCCTGAAGAAGAAGCGGACGAAAAGATTCAAGAAATCGTCGAAGCTTTAGGTTGGGAAGGCGAGTACTTCAAGATCTCTGCTGTAAACAAGATCGGCACGAAAGATCTTTGCTTTAAACTGGGTGAGTTCATGGAGAACCTACCTCGTGAAGTCGAAGCAATTGAAGAAGAAGAAAAAGTTAACTTTATGTGGGATGACTACCATAAAGATGCGATGGCCGGTAAGAATGTCGTTACTGAAGATGACGACGATTGGGATGACTGGGATGACGAAGAAGATGACGGTCATGTTATCTATGTTCGTGACTAAGCCTCAGGGTTTCTTATAAATACTTTGGTCGCTTCTTCTAAAGCACACTGATAGTTTTACTAAACCGCAATGAAAATTGCGGTTTTTTTGTATCTAAATCATTATGTCTTGTCGAATTTTAATGCAGAATTTATTTCTAGATAATTATTACCAATCGTAGTAAATAACTGGTCACCCTAGCTTGTTAAAACGCTCGATAACTGCGTTAGAGATTTTGATTGTAGAATAACTACTTATCGAAAATCTCTGCCTTGTTCTCAAGCTTTTTTCCTGCGCTATTTCTGATCACTTACTTACTGTGATTGGTATAACGCCTATGGGAAGGAAATCATGGCATCAGAACAAAGAGCGATCTCAAGGTTAGTCGCTCAGTCAGGACAAATGTTATTGGCACACGGCGCCGAGAGCACACTGGTCGGTGATATTATGCGCCGCATCGGTATTGCTTGTGGGGTGAATGAGGTTGAAGTTGCACTGTCAGCCAATGCGTTGGTCGTGACAACAGTAATGGATGATCATTGCATAACGACGACTCGAAGCTGTGCTGATCGTGGCATTAACATGCAGGTTATCACCGACATTCAACGCATTTGCATCATGATGGAGAAGGGAATTCTCGATTATGATTTGGCGTATAAAAAGATTCAAAACATCAGCCCCGAGCGCTACAACCGTTGGTTAGTGGTTGTGATGATAGGGTTGTCGTGCGCCTCTTTTAGCCACCTTGCGGGCGGAGACGGGCAAGTCTTCATGATGACTTTTATTGCTTCAGCTTGCGGCATGATCGTGAGACAAGAAATTGGTCATCGCCATTTTAACCCCTTATTAAACTTTGCTATCACAGCGTTTGTTACGACAACTATTTCAGCGCAAGCGGTTCTTTATAACATCGGTGGCCAACCCACTATCGTGATGGCTTCTTCTGTGCTGATGCTTGTGCCCGGTTTCCCTTTAATTAACTCTGTTGCGGATATGCTTAAAGGCCATATTAATATGGGTCTAGCACGCTTCACCATGGCCAGTTTATTAACGTTGGCAACAAGCTTAGGTATTGTTGCGGCGATGAGCCTTTCAGACGTGTGGGGGTGGGCAAGCTAATGACTATCTTTGAATTATTGGTAGGCCTTCTGAACGATATGTTTTTTGCTGCGATACCTGCCGTCGGCTTTGCATTGGTGTTTAACGTACCACAACGAGCGTTGATCTATTGCGCGCTTGGAGGCTCAATTGGCCACGGTAGCCGTTACTTAATGATGCATTTTGGCATTCCCATTGAATGGGCGACGTTCTTTGCTGCTACATTGGTAGGCATGATAGGGGTGCATTGGTCGCATAAATTGTTAGCGCACCCGAAAGTATTTACTGTTGCAGCCTTGATTCCCATGGTTCCTGGTGTGTTTGCCTTTAAGGCGATGATTGCCATGGTTGAGATCAACCGAGCCGGATACAACCCAGAACTATTGGCATTGTTGATGGAGAACTTTTTGAAATCGATGTTCATTATCGCAGGGCTTGCGGTTGGCTTAGCAGTGCCTGGGCTGTTATTCTACCGTCGTAGACCTATCGTCTAGCTTCAACTTCATTTTCAAGTAAGGACAGGACTTTCGATTTATGATCATCAGCATGATAGCGGCAATGGCGAACAACCGTGTAATTGGTAAAGACAATCAGATGCCTTGGCATTTACCTGCAGATTTCGCATGGTTTAAACGCTCAACTATGGGCAAACCTGTCGTGATGGGACGTAAGACTTACGATTCAATTGGTCGCCCTTTGCCAGGGAGGCTAAACGTTGTAATCAGCCGCGACGAGAGTTTAGAAATCGAAGGCGTAACGACGGTAACTTCGATTGAAAAAGCACTAGAGCTGGTAAGTGATGTTGATGAGGTGATGATCATCGGTGGTGGTTCAATCTATGAAAGCTGCTTACCAAAAGCGAACAAGTTATACCTGACTTATATCGATTTTGATGTGGATGGTGATACTCAATTCCCAGACTGGGGAGAAGGTTGGAAGCAGAGCTTTAATGATACTTATCAAGCGGATGAGAAAAACAAGCACGATATGGAGTTTGTGGTTCTCGAGCGTTAACTGTGGTTATTAAGAGTTAGGCTCTGAAAAATACTTGCGTTACTGTACCCAGCTAGCGCAAGTATCTCGTATCTCGTTTTTTTATAGCGCTTTTTGAGTAAAAAACTGTTTGTCTTCCCAGCGAAGTATCGTCAATTCTCCTCCCCAGACGCATCCAGTATCAAGTCCAATTACATCTTTTCCGTTATAGCCTTCAAGCGCAGCCCAGTGCCCAAAAACAACGGTTTTATCAAGCGTAATGCGTTGCGGAAGGTCAAACCATGGCACTAGTGGTTCATCGGTAATTTCATTCGGTGGTAGCTTACATGCCATGTCGAGTCGGCCATCTTCAAAACAGAAGCGCATTCTTGTCAGGCTATTGATCGCATAGCGATAACGTTCGATGTCTTGCAATTCGTTGTTCCAGAGATCTGGCGTGTTGCTGTACATGTTCTCAATAAGCCACTGCCAACGGTCCGATTTCAGTAATGACGTTATCTCTCGATTCTCTGTACGTGCTTGTTCTAAGTCCCATTGAGGTGAGATGCCCGCATGTGTCATGACAAACTCAGGGTGTTCTTGCATCAAGGGGTGTTGTCTTAACCATTCCAGCAATTGGTCACGGTCTTCAGCATCAAGAATTGGTTGAGTCTTGTCTTTTGGTTTGGCTGAAAAGAGGCCTAAGGAGACCGCAAGTAGATGTAAATCATGGTTACCCAATACCACCTTCGCTGAACTGCCAAGGCTACGAACAAAACGTAACGTCTCTAAGGATTTAGGGCCACGAGCAACTATGTCTCCGGCGACCCATAACGTATCTTGTTGTTTATCAAAGTTGATGGTTTCAAGCAGTAACTGAAGTTCGTCGAAGCATCCTTGGATGTCTCCGACAATATAATTCGACACAGCATTTTCCTGTAAGTGGTAGATGTGTACTAGTTAAGAATATTGGGGATGGCCAGTCTAAATGGGTCGACTTCTGTTATGAAATCAATGCCTTTATGATCGGTCATTACATAGTGTCCCTGCATGACTCCCACTGGGGTTTCGATGACGGTGCCACTGGTGTATGTGTATTCGTCATTGGCTTCAATCACAGGTTGCTGTCCAACCACGCCATCACCTTCTATGGTGAGTTGTTTACCGTTGGAATCAGTAATCAGCCAGCGACGAGACATAAGTTGTACTGTTGTTTTACTTAGATTTTTGATGGTAATGATGTAAGCGAAAACGTAGCGATTCTTAGATGGCTCAGATTGTTCTTCAATATATTTAGAATGAACTTGGCATTTGATACAAGGCGTAGATATATCCATATTCGCACCTTTTGTTGTTGGTATGCTTTAAGTATTACATAAAAAATAGGCTCCTCACCGAAGTGTAGGAGCCTTTTTCGATTATTTATCAGCGTTGTGACTGTCGTGCAACCAGTTCGCCATATCGACAAACTGTTCGAGCGTCAGGTTCTCAGGGCGCATGCCAGGGTTTACACCTAGCTCTTCAAGCACTTCCTTGTCGATTAGGCTCTTGTAGCAGTTACGTACTGTTTTACGACGCTGGTTAAAGCCTTCGCGACATACGCGATCTAACCACTTAAGATCTTTTGCCGGGTAAGGCAGTACTTCATAAGGCTGAAGGCGAACGACTGCAGAGTCTACTTTCGGTGGCGGAACAAATGCTGTTGGTGGCACTTCTAAAACAGGAGTGACTTTACAGTAATATTGAGCCATAACCGTTAGACGACCGTAAGCTTTAGTACCAGGACCCGCTGCTAATCGGTTAACGACTTCTTTTTGAAGCATAAAGTGCATGTCTTGCACGTCTTTATGGAACTCAAAAAGGTGGAACATCAATGGTGTAGAGATGTTGTATGGCAAGTTACCGAAGATACGTAGCTTGTTGTTTGGCTTAACAAGTTGTTCGAAATCGAACTTCATTGCATCGCCTTCATAGATCGTTAACTTTTCAGCAAGATCAGGGTGATTACGCAGACGTTCAGCAAGATCTCTATCCAGTTCAATTACTGTGAACTTGTCGACAAGCTTGCCAACAGGCTCAGTAATCGCACCAAGACCGGGGCCGATTTCTACTAAGTTCTGGCCTGGTAGTGGGTTAATACTCGATACGATGCCATCAATAATGTATGGATCGTTAAGGAAGTTTTGACCAAAACGTTTACGCGCTTTGTGCCCTAAGTGGACATCATTTCTCATTGCTTTTTCTCTACTAATTCAATGGCGTGCGTGAGCGCTGTTCTAAAGCTCCCTGTATCGGCTTGGCCTTTCCCAGCCAAGTCTAAGGCGGTACCGTGATCGACTGATGTGCGAATAAACGGTAAGCCAAGCGTGATGTTCACTGAGCGACCAAACCCTTTGTATTTCAATACTGGGAGTACTTGGTCGTGATACATACCTAAAACAGCATCTGCATCTTGCAAATATTTTTCATTAAAGATGGTGTCTGCTGGCAATGGGCCAACTAAATTAATACCATCTTTCTGGCGAATTTTTTCTAGCGTAGGGGTGATAGTTTCTATCTCTTCACGACCCAAACAACCATCTTCACCAGCATGTGGATTCAAACCACACACGTAGATAGTTGGTTTCTCAATCGCAAATTTTTCAACCAAGTCTTTATGCAGAATAGCAATGATTTGCTCTAATCTGTCTTCGGTCACTGCTTGAGATACATAAGCTAGCGGGATGTGCGTTGTTACTAGAGCAACACGCAGCCCTTCTGTTGCCAACATCATCACGACAAGTGGAGTATTGGACTTCTCTGCAAAGAACTCGGTATGGCCACTAAAAGCAACGCCAGCTCGGTTAATTACACCCTTGTGAACAGGGCCGGTGACAATAGCATCAAATTCATCATTCATACAGCCAATTGCTGCGGTTTCTAAAGTATTTAATACGTAATGACCGTTAGCCTCGTTGAGTTGGCCTGCAACTGCTGTTTCAGCTAGTGGAACGTGTTTCACAACCAATGTTCCAGAGCGTTGAGGTTGCTTGGGCGCGGTTGAATCGTAGTCCAACAGCTCAACCTCAATCCCTAACATTTCAGCTCGCTCTGCTAATAGGCTCTTATCCGAACAAACCACGAGCTGATGTGGCCAGCTTTCTTGGGATAGTGCGAGAGTTAAATCTGGCCCAATTCCCGCCGGTTCACCTGCTGTAATGACAAGGCGTCTAGTTGTCATCTTGGTCATCCTCGACCACTTCAACAAAGGCGCTAGCTCTTACTTCTTGCAGCCAAGCACCGACTTCTTCGTTGAACTTACGGTTAAATAGAATTTGATAAGCTTTGTTTTTCAATGCTGAATCGGTACGGTCGACTTCGCGACGGTCTAGTACTTCAACAATGTGCCAACCGTGCACGGTTTTGAATGGCGCACTGATCTTACCTTCAGGTAGCGTTTCTACTTGGTGTTTGAACTCAGGAACGTATAAATCTGGAGTTTGGTAGCCTAACTCACCATCTTGTACTGCTGAACCTGGATCTTGGCTGTATTGCTGTGCAAGATCACCAAAGCTCGCTTCACCTGCGTTTACACGACGAGTGATTTCTTCAAGCTGCTCTTTCGCACCGTCATCACTCAAGATAACCGTTGGCTTAATCAAAATATGACGTGCATTAACTTCGGTAACTGCAACGGTTTCCAAACCTTTTACGTCTTCAATTTTTAGAATATGGAAGCCAACACCACTTCGGAAAGGACCGATGATGCTGCCTTTATTCTGCATTTTGATTTGGTCTGCAAAAATCGTAGGCATCTCTTCTTTACGCATCCAACCCCAATCACCACCTTGTAACGCTTTAGGGCCTTTAGAGTATGTATATGCCATGGTGCTAAAGTCTTTGCCGTTGTTTAGCTCTTCCACTAAATCAGTCGCTTGTGCTTCTAATTCTTCTTTGGTTTGGTCATCATTGAATCGCAGTTGAATATGGCCAATTTTGTATTGAACCGTCGCATTGGTTTCTTGCGCTAAGATGTCCGCTAGGTTGTCAACTTCTGCAGGAAGGATATTAATACGACGGCGAACCAAGGCATTACGAGCTTCACTGGCTGCAATCTCTTTTCTTACTTGCTCACGAAATGCATTGTAGCTCAGGCCTTCTTCAGCAACCGATGAAGTCAGTTGCTGTACTGTTTGGTTGTTATCTTTTGCAATGCCTTCAATCGCTTGATCCAGTCGAGCATCATCAATTCGAACCCCAATACGTTCCGCTTCTTGGGTCTGAATTGTATCGATGATCAGCTTTTCTAGAACTTGCTCATTCAATACATCTTGTGATGGTAATGTTTGTCCGCTTTTCTTCGCGTTTGCGCGCAGTGTTTTCATTGAAGTATCAATGTCACTTTGTAAGATCACGCCCTCGTTGACGATTACTTTTACGCTATCGAGTTCAACTGGTGCGGCATAGCTTGTTGATAAAGTACAAGCCGCTGCGATAGCTATTAATGTGCGTTTCCACAATGTCATGTGTAATCCTTTATATTCACCGATGTTTTATCAGTAAAGAAAATTAGTTGTTTAAGAAGAATGGACGACCGTAGCTGAGTGCGTTACCTGAGCTTGTTTCACTTACTTCGCTTGAGTCTGAGCCTATGTTGGTACCAAAGCCAACAATACCGAAGTTAAAGCCAAAGTTTTTCTCGTATACTGGTGTCGCATTCGATGTGTTGATGTAATCACCTTCCCATCTACGTAATTGGTTACTATAGGTGAAGCCGATATACCAACAATCTGACTTGTAATTGAGTTTAGCTAACCACTCAAGGTTCTCTTCGGTTGTTAAATCATAGAAATACTGAGCGCTGGCACTCCACTTACGTGAAATCTGGTAGGCTCCGAGTAATCCTGCTTGAGATATACCATCTTTAGTAATCGATCCAACATTAAAATCAACAGTGTCTTCGATATACTCTTTGGTTACGTAGCGGTAGTTGGTTTGGATATAACCACCAGAAAAACGGTACTCAATGGTGCTGTTGGCTAGTTGCATTGCTGTGGTGTCGATGTCGTACTGCACACCACCATGATAAAACAGGTAGTCGTCGTAATTAAAGTCGACTTCTACAGCCCAAGATGAGTAATTCGAGTTCTTATCTTTAGTATCAAGTGTTAGATGTTGTTTCGTATCTTTGTCGATATAAAAGATCTGTCCAAAAGACACATTGAGTCGCTCTTTATACTCATCATCAAAGAAACGAGATGATGCACCGTAGCTTACTTGGTTAGCTGCAGCGATGCGGTCTACACCACTGTATTTACGGCTTCTAAAGAGACCATAATAATCAGTCTGCAGAAGTGTCGTATCGTAAAGACCAATGTTGTTTTGATCTTCTTTTGGTACGTACAGGTATTGAACTTGGGGTTCTAGAGTTTGAGTGTAGTTACCAATGACCTTGGTATCTCTTTCTAAAACGATACCTGCATGACTCCTAAATTCAGGGATTACTCGACTTACTGATTTTTCTAAATCTTTATATTTGTCACTTGTGGTATCAACACCATCAAGATCTTGTTGGTAGTAAGTACCAAGCAGTCGGGCTTCTGTGGTCCAAGTCCCCCAAGTGTTGCCTACAGGGATTGTAATTCCAGGCTCAACGTGAATACGAGTTGCTGATGGTTTGCCTTTTGCATCGGTATCAAACAGAGACACATGGCTGATCAGATCGAAGTCTAAATACTCCGTTACCTCAGGGGCATAATAGTTGTATTCAAGCTGTGGGAGCAGGCGGTAAGGGAGGTTGTTTTTTGAGTTTGTAAGAACCTGAAAGTCTCGCACAAGTACAGAGGCATCCCAATTTTGAGATCGATAGGTTGCTAGCCCTTCTTGAAGTAACTGACCGTCCTCACGGTTACCAATGCCGCTTCCGTTGACATCTGTGAAGTACTCGATATCGCCAACTTTTGAGTAATCAATTTCAAACAACCAAGATTCTTGGAATATTCCTGAGTGATAAAGTTGAGCCCCCCAACGTTTGCCTTTCTCTGGGTATTTTTTGTCATCAGGCAAGTATTCTGACTTAATTATCCCTGAACCAAAATCGCTTAAATATCTAAATTCACTGTTAAGCTGAGTACCACGCTCTTTCATGTGTTTAAAGGTGGTTTTCAGATCATATTCTGGTGCCAAGTTCCAATAAACCGGGATCTCAAATTCAAAACCATCACTTGAGCCATATGATACCGTCGGATATAAGAAACCTGTTTTACGTGTATCACCAATCGGAACGGTTAAGTAAGGCAGGTAAAAAACAGGAACACTCTGAATTTCAAATCTTGGATTGTAGAACGTAGCCTCTTCTTCATTTTGGTCGACATCGATACTTGATGCTCTTAGTCGCCATGCATTGTCGCCAATAGGGCAAGAGGTGATTGAGCCGTCTTCGATTTCATAGACGGCTTTACCTGTATTCGCGATATAAACCGCCTCTCCTCTGCCTTGCTCACAGAGGAATTCATAATTGGTATTTTCGAGCGTCATTTCATCGGTAGTCAGATTATTGGTTGCTCTTTCTGAAACTGATTTAATTTGACCATCACTAAAGTTTACGTTGCCTTCAGCTACAACGATATTTTCTTGTTGGTGAAGCGTCACATTGTCAGCAAGAATGATTTTGATTCCTTGCGTGACTCTTACATCACCTGAGTAGATTGCCTTGTCGCCATTGATCGCTTCTAAACGATCTGACTCAACGTGAGCTGGCAGTTGTGTATCGTTTTCTGATACGGGTTGAACTCTGCATTGGTCGATAGGATCTTTCGAGGGTTTGATCAAGCATTGACCTATAGCGGGCATTTCCTGCACACTATTATCGGTGGTTGTTTCAGCTTGAGTTGTCGATACGTATAATGCCGTACTTATAGACGCGGCTAACAAGGTGCGGGAAAAAGATTGCATGAAGTTGAACTATCCTGTGTCACTAGATGAAGGGTTGATCTAGTATCAATCCAATTAATAAAGCATTTTCCTTATGATAAAGGAAATATTAGCATTCAGCATCATCAGACAGCATTACTCAGACAAAATTCATAGATAGAGAACACATAATGCAAATATTTGGCAAAATTTTGGGCGCTTTTTTTGGTTTTTTATTTGGGGGGCCGCTCGGTTTAGTTTTTGGCCTATTTTTAGGGCACCAATTTGATAAAGCTCGCCGATTGAACCAATCGGGCTTCAATAGCTCTGGTTTTGGACGAGGTCCAAGCCAAGCTGAAAGGCAAAACGAGTTCTTTAAAGCGGCTTTTGCGGTTATGGGACATGTTGCTAAAGCCAAGGGGCAGGTAACTCCGGAAGAGATTCAGCTCGCTTCTACAATGATGGAGCGCATGAACCTGCATGGCGAGCAACGTAAAGCGGCGCAAGATGCGTTTCGTGATGGCAAAGAAAGTGACTTCCCGTTAAGCGATGTGCTTGAGCGTGTGAAGATCTCATCGGGCGGCCGTTTTGATCTTCTGCAGTTCTTTTTAGAGCTACAGGTATCCGCAGCATTTGCTGATGGCAGCTTGCATCCTAGTGAGCGCCAAGTTCTGCATAAGATAGCGCAAGGTCTTGGCTTTTCTGCAGAACAACTAGAACGCCGTTTACAGATGCAAGAAGCTGCATTCCGTTTTCAACAGCAGGGTGGAAGCTTTGGTGGTCATCAAGGTCACGGGCAGTCATCTGGTTGGCAACAGGCTTCGCAACAAAACCAATTGGCCGATGCGTTTAAAGTTCTTGGTGTGAGTGAAAGTGCCGAGGGTAAAGAGGTGAAGAAAGCTTACCGCAAGCTGATGAATGAACATCACCCAGATAAACTGATGGCGAAGGGTTTACCGCCTGAGATGATGAATGTTGCGAAAGAAAAATCGCAAGAAATTCAAAATGCTTATGACTTGATAAAGAAGGTCAAAGGTTTTAAGTAATCGAACATTAGATCGAGTAATAACAAAGTTACTCGGTTTTTTATTAAAGGGAATTATATGACGGTAATGTATCAGGATGTTCTAGAGTTTTGGTTCGATGAGTTGACGCCTAAAGATTGGTTTACTGGCGGCGCCGAGATTGACACTTTGATAGAGTCTCGATTTTCTGAATTGCATAAAGCAGCCATTCAAGGCGAGCTATTTGAGTGGCGACAAAATGCAGAAGGGCGCTTAGCTGAAATTATCGTGCTTGATCAGTTTTCTCGAAATATTGGTAGAAACAGTCCGACAGCTTTTTCGGCTGACCCGATGGCGTTAGTTCTAGCGCAAGAGGCGGTAGCGGGTGGTTTTGATCACCAGCTTAACGAGCAACAAAAAAGCTTCCTGTATATGCCTTATATGCACAGTGAATCTTTGTTGGTTCATGAACAAGCCGTGGAGCTCTTTTCTCAAACGGGGTTAGAACATAATCTTGATTTTGAGTTTAAGCACAAGGTTATCATTGAGCAGTTTGGTCGCTATCCGCACCGTAATGAGGTGTTAGGGCGAACTTCGACTCCTGAAGAGATTGAGTTCTTGCAGCAACCGGGCTCAAGCTTTTAATTGTAGAAACACAGTTCAATAGATAAAAAGGAGGCAAGTGGTTAATAAAAACCTTTAGCCTCTTTTTTTGTTTGGCTTCATTCATGAGCTTTAACGTTAAAACTAGTTTGCTTGGTTGAGCGACCAATCGTAGTCATAGCTGATTTTGTTAGTATTCGTGACAGGTTGAGTACGATACTGGTCTAGGTGTTGAATGAGTTGTTTTTCTGTACCAAAATCCACAGCAAACCATTCGTAAATCGATGATAGTTGTAGTTTGCTGTTGCTAACCAATACACCCTTATCACTGTTTACATACTCAGATGCAGCAAGCTCCAATAACATATCAGTCTTGTCAGCAGTAAAGGCCTGAGGTTGTAAGTTAGGGCAACCCAAACTCGCACAATTCACCGCATAATGAGTGCGCGGATCTTGCCAAATCGGTCTTAAAATTCGATGTTCAATGTCATTGAGTGTCAGTGACTTCCCGTTAACGACGACGACATCATCTCCCCATGGCCCAAAACTAAATAGTCCGCCAAGTTTAGTGATGGATTTGATCGGGTAGGCATCAAGAATCAAATCGACAGTCACGGCGTTATATAGATTAACCCAATAGGCATACTGCTCCGCTTTTGAATAGTCGAGCGGATTAACCTGTTCTAATCTCTTTATGTACTGCTTGAGTTTGGTCTTATCGGCAGTGCTCACTGCTTTATAGCGAACTAGGGTATTTTGACCTTGTTGAACTAAGTATTTGTCGAGGAATAGCTGCCAATCTTGATGAGATACCTGTTCTAGATTGGTTTCGTTGCTTTGATTCCAGTATGGCCAAAGATCGGATTTAGGCGCAGGCCAAGCTAACGTTGAGAAAAGTAGGCTGACAATAAAAAGTAGTTGTTTCATGGCATTCTCCTGATGACTGACTACTAAGACCTTAAGGCTTACCATTTTCTTTCATTGCTCTTCATTTAAATAAACATATGAAGTTAAGTTAAAAGCTTAGCCAAATAAAAAAAGGTTGGCATTTGGCCAACCTTTAGATTTATTCAGAAACGTCTCATTATTTTAGGAAGCTAGGAATCTTAGCTTCAAACTCAGAGATCTTATCAGCGTGTTGAAGCGTTAGGCCGATGTTATCTAGGCCATTCAGCAAACAGTGACGACGGAACTCATCAATTTCAAACGAGTACTCTTTACCGTTTGCACGGACTTTCATTGCTTCTAGATCAACCGCAATTTCTGCGCCTTCGTTTGCTTCAACGAACTGGAATAGTTCATCGACTTCCTGCTCTGAAAGACGAACAGGCACCATCTGGTTGTTGATTGAGTTTCCGTAGAAAATGTCGGCAAAGCTTGGTGCGATCATTACTTGGATACCGTAATCGGCAAGCGCCCAAGGTGCGTGTTCACGAGATGAACCACAACCAAAGTTTTCACGAGCTAGAAGAATAGAAGCGCCTTTATAGCGTGGTGCATTCATTACAAACTCAGGGTTTGGTTGTTGGCCTGCGTCATCTAGGAAGCGCCAATCGTGGAACAAGTGTTTACCAAAACCGATGCGGTTTACTTTCTGTAGAAACTGCTTTGGAATGATCGCATCAGTATCGATGTTGGCCGTATCTAGAGGAACGACTAATCCGGTGTGTTGTTGAAAACCTGACATGTTAAATCCTCTAATTAAAGTTCACGAATATCGACAAAGTGACCAGCGATTGCTGCTGCGGCTGCCATTGCTGGGCTAACTAGGTGCGTACGACCATCACGGCCTTGGCGACCTTCAAAGTTACGGTTTGATGTAGAGGCACAGCGCTCTTGTGGACCTAGACGGTCGTTGTTCATTGCAAGACACATAGAGCAACCCGGTAGGCGCCATTCAAAGCCTGCTTCGATGAAGATCTTATCTAGGCCTTCAGCTTCAGCTTGTGCTTTTACTTGCTCAGAACCCGGAACGATTAATGCTTGAACATGTTTCGCTACTTGGCGGCCTTTCGCTACTGCTGCAGCTGCACGCATGTCTTCGATACGCGAGTTAGTACAAGAACCTACGAAGACTTTATCGACGTTGTAATCCGATAGAGATTTACCCGCTTCAAGGCCCATGTACGCCAGAGCCTTTTCTGCTGAAGCTTTTTCAACAGGATCTGCAAAGCTTTCTGGTGCAGGGATTGGTGTGTCTACCGAAATAACCTGACCTGGGTTAGTGCCCCAAGTAACTTGCGGTTTGATGTCTGCTGCGTCTAGTGTAACAACCGCATCGAACTCTGCATCAGCATCGGTTTTTAACGTATCCCAGTATTGGATTGCAGCTTCTAAGTCTTCACCTTGTGGAGAGAACTTACGACCTTTGATGTATTCGTATGTCGTTGCATCTGGAGCGATTAAGCCTGCTTTCGCGCCAAGCTCGATTGCCATGTTACATACCGTCATACGGCCTTCCATTGTAAGGTCAGTAATGGCCTCACCACAGAATTCAACCACATAGCCTGTACCGCCAGCGGCTGTTGTCTTGCCGATGATAGCTAGTACGATATCTTTTGCTGTAATGCCTTCAGCGACTTTGCCTTTTACTTCGATCTTCATGGTTTTAGCGCGAGCTTGTTTTAGCGTTTGAGTTGCTAGAACATGTTCGACTTCTGAAGTACCGATACCGAATGCTAATGAACCAAATGCACCATGTGTTGCTGTGTGTGAGTCACCACATACTATGGTCATGCCCGGCAGAGTAATACCTAGCTCAGGGCCCATTACGTGAACAATACCTTGGTATTTATGGTTTAAGTCGTAAAGCGTGACACCAAACTCTTCACAGTTTTTCGATAGCGTTTCCATTTGGATACGAGCCATCTCACCAGAAGCGTTGATGTCTTTTGTTTGTGTCGATACGTTGTGGTCCATGGTCGCAAAAGTTTTGCCTACTTGGCGAACTTTACGACCTTTTTCACGCAGGCCATCAAAGGCTTGTGGCGACGTTACTTCATGGACTAAGTGACGATCGATATAAAGAATTGGCGTTTCGCCCTTCGCTGCAACCGCAACGTGAGCGTCATAAACTTTTTCGTATAAGGTTTTTGCTTGCTGGTTTGTCGACATAGCTTTTCTTCCTTGGGAGCATCAGTCCCAGTGTTTGTTTCGAGCCAAGTCATGCAGTTTACGCTGACTTGGCTTGATATTATTCTTATGTACTTGCTTCTAATCGGAGTATTTAGCTTATGAAGCTAAGATGTACTCTGCGATCTTGTCACCCATTTCAGAGGTAGTCAGTGCTTGGTTCTTACCTGCAAGGTCTGCCGTTAGCTCGCCTGCAGAAAGTGCTTTAGATACCGCGGCTTCAATGTCTTGTGCTGCCGCTTCTTCGCCTAGGCTGTAACGAAGCATTAGCGCTGCCGAAAGGATTTGCGCTACTGGGTTCGCGATGTTCTTACCTGCGATATCTGGAGCACTGCCGCCCGCAGGTTCGTATAAGCCGAAGTTGCTTTCGTTCAAGCTTGCAGAAGGAAGCATGCCCATAGAGCCTGTGATCATTGCACACTCATCAGAGATGATGTCACCGAAGATGTTTGAACAAAGCATCACATCAAACTGAGATGGATCTTTGATTAGCTGCATGGTCGCGTTATCGATGTACATGTGGCTTAGTTTTACATCTGGGTAGTCTTTCGCTACTTCTTCAACCACTTCACGCCATAGGATAGAGCTCTGAAGAACGTTCGCTTTATCGATTGAGTAAACGTTTTTGTTACGTAGACGTGCAGATTCAAACGCAATCTTCGCAATTCGTTCGATTTCGTAACGGTGGTAAACCTCAGTATCAAACGCTTTTTCTGTTGCGCCTTCGCCTTCACGACCTTTAGGTTGACCGAAGTAGATACCGCCTGTTAGTTCACGAACAACAACGATGTCGAACCCGTTTCCTGAAATGTCAGCACGTAGAGGAGAGAAAGACTCTAAACCCTTGTGGATTTGCGCAGGACGTAGATTACAGAACAGTTGGAAGTGTTTACGTAGCGGAAGTAGCGCACCACGTTCAGGTTGGTCGTTTGGTGGAAGATGTTCCCATTTAGGGCCGCCGACAGAACCAAAAAGTACCGCGTCAGATTCTTCACAACCTGCAACTGTTGCTTCTGGAAGTGGACAGCCGTGGTTATCAATTGCGATACCACCAACATCATACTCTTCGCGAGAAAAGCTAATTGCGTGTTTCTTTTCAATCGCGTCTAGCACCTTGTGTGCTTGTTGCATTACTTCTGGGCCAATGCCATCACCAGGTAGTACGGCAATCTTGTATGATTTATTTGTCATGTTAATCCTTTAATTCTTGTTACTGAGCTGTTTGGCTCGTTTTAAATTTTGTCCCTAAAGCCAACAACATCGGCTCTAGGGCTCTGTTATTGGGGTATTAAACTGTCGCGAATTTTTGCTGCTTCATTTCAGCAATAGTGTCTGCGCGTTGAATGCTATTGATAACGTGTAGCAACGCTTGACCAGAAGCTTCAACGATATCGGTTGAAACGCCCGTACCGTGGTACTTACGGCCTTTATAGTTAGCAATGATGTCAGCTTGACCTAAGCCATCTTCACCTTCACCTTTTGCAGTTAGGTCGAACTTATCCAACGCGATTTCGTAGCCTGTTAAGCGGTAGATACATTGGTATAAAGCATCAACCGGGCCGTTGCCGACAGCCGCTTCGCATTTCTCTTCATCACCACATTGCAGTTTGATGCTGGTGGTAGACATAACACTACCAGATTGTACGCTTAGGTAGTTAAGTTTATAGAAGTCATCTTCATCACGTAGATTCGCGAAGTGCATCAATGCTTCTAGGTCGTAATCGAACACTTGTCCTTTACGATCAGCAAGCTTCAAGAAGTCTTCGTACAATGAATCTAGGTTGTACTCATTGTCTTTATAACCCATCGCGTCCATGTGGCTCTTAACAGCTGCTCGGCCACTACGACTTGTTAGGTTTAAGGCTTTGTTTTTCAAGCCAATAGACTCAGGTGTCATGATCTCGTAAGTGTTCTTGTTCTTAAGCATGCCATCTTGGTGAATACCTGAAGAGTGGCTGAATGCGTTAGCACCGACGATTGCTTTATTGTCTTGAATCGGCATGTGGCAAAGTTGGCTAACCAACTTACTGGTACGGTGAATCTCTTTGTGATCCAAGCCAGTATGAACACCCAAAAGCTCTTGGCGAGTTTTGATGATCATTGCAATTTCTTCTAAAGAACAGTTACCTGCACGTTCGCCAATACCGTTGATTGTGCCTTCAATTTGGCGAGCGCCCGCTTGCACAGCAGCAATTGAGTTTGCAACCGACATACCTAAGTCATCGTGACAGTGAACAGAGATGATCGCTTGGTCGATGTTGGGTACGCGATCGAATAGCGTCTTGATAATGCCACCAAACTCATTTGGTACTGTGTAGCCCACTGTGTCTGGAATGTTGATGGTTTTCGCGCCTGCGTTAATCGCGGCTTCAACCATGCGACATAGGTTGTCGATAGGGGTACGGCCGGCATCTTCACAAGAGAATTCAACATCATCGGTATAGTTACGAGCGTGCTTGACTGCTTTCACTGCCATCTCTACTACGTCATCGTAGCTGCGGCGTAATTTGTCTTGTACGTGAACCGTTGATGTTGAGATGAAGGTATGAATACGGAACTGGTCAGCAACTTTAAGCGCTTCGGCAGCGGCATCGATATCTTTCGCTACGGCACGAGAAAGCGCACAAATACGGCTGTCTTTGATGTGTTTAGCGATGGTTTGTACTGACTCAAAATCACCCGGAGAAGAAATAGGGAAGCCAGCTTCGATAACATCTACACCCAGTCTCTCAAGAGCATAAGCGATCTGTAACTTCTCTTTTACCGTAAGGCTTGCAGCCAATGCTTGCTCGCCGTCACGTAAGGTAGTATCAAAAATTATTACTTGATCGTTCATGGGTGCTTCCTTATATCGATAATGAATCGATTGCTATCCAAATTATTATTAAGAATGATGTTCTTTTAAAAGTGCCAGTTACAAAAAAACCCGCTCAGTGCGGGTTTTAATATTTGTGTAGTTCTTGACCCACAACTTACCCGCGCGATTGGTTCACGATAAGGAGAAGTTTCAGCAGTAGAGAAGAAGAAAAAATCATTACACAAATATCCGTAAATAAACTGTTAACACCATATTTACCGTAATTTATTCTGAGCGTCAAACAAGAAAATCCAATATCAGCGTGCATTGGCAGTGTTTTGGTTTTGTTTGTGCTGTTTTTTGTTTAAGTGTTAGCGATATCAACTAAATGGTGGTTTTGTATTGGCGGGTTAGTTTATCGTTTGGCTGATGTGTAGGTTAAAACTTTGTAGTAAATATTTTTAATGGAACGATTCACCAAAAAAATCACAAGCGTGACTAAAGTAATTAATCAATTGATTAAATAGTGAGTAATTAATCTTCTACTGTTATGCCTGTTTATCTCTATAATTAATCGAATGATTAATTATAGAGATAGGTTGATGCCATGACAGCACGAAAAGCGGGGCGACCTCAACAGAACTTAGATGTTCGACAACTATTGATTGAGCATGCTCGTGATCTGTTTGTCGTTCAGTCATACGACAAGGTCTCGACACGCCTGATTGCTGATCGTGCGGGTGTGAACATTGCGATGATCCGTTATTACTTTGGCAGTAAGGCTGGATTATTTGAGGCGATGCTGCGTGAAACGCTACGACCGATGCAATTGCAAATGCAGAGATTGGTTGAAGAAAGCAGCCATGAGAACTTTCTTGATTTAATGCGGACTTACTATAAAGAGATGGTCAAGGTGCCCAAGTTTCCTCGCTTGATTGCTCAAGTGATGAATATGCCTCCCTCTGAAGTGCAAAGAGAGTTGCTCGAAAAGGTTTTTCTCGATGTCGCCAAGCCAGCCCAAGATGTCATTTTTGAAAAGCTGGTTGAACAAGGCATCTTAAAACAGAACATGGATCCAAAATTGTGTCGAGTTTCGTATATAAGCTTGATGGTGTTCCCCTTCATTGCTCCGCCCCCTCTATTAGCAATCCATGGTATTGAGATTAATGAAGAATTTCTTAACCGTTTAATCGAACACAACATTCAATTGATGACCGAAGGCTTTATCAACGCACCGAGCCCTTCTGCAGTGCAGGACAAAAGATAATGAAAATAAATAAAAAACTACTCTTCTTCCCAGCACTTGCGGTTGGTGTCATCGGCCTTGTGACTGCGATTAGCTTAAAGCCGGATCTGCCGACTAAGCCCGCGGGAGATAGGGCTCGTCTAGTCGAAACAGTTAGTTTAGAACAACAAATGATCGCGCCGTTGGCGGTGGGCTTTGGCAAAGTAGTCCCTAAAGTTGAATGGAAAGCCATCGCCGAGGTGACAGGGCAGATTGTTTATCGACATCCAGACCTAGAAAAAGGGCAGATCATTCCAGCGGGAACTGAGGTACTTAAGATCGATCCTTTGGATTACGAGTTGAAGTTGGTACAAGCTGAAGCGGATCTTAAATCAAGCCAGACTTCATTAGCTAAGTTAAACCAAGAAGAAGATAACCTTAAGCAGACCTTAAAGATCGAAAAGAACCGCTTAGTGATCAGCAATAAAGAGCTGCAACGTAAACAAGATCTGCGCAAGAAAGGGCTGACTTCTCAATCGGATGTCGACCTGCAACAACAAAGTGCACTGTCTCAACAGAAGCTTGTATTGGATATTGATAACCAAATTGCATTGATGCCAGATGAAAAGCGTGTTGCGGAAGCCGTGATTAAGGTGAATGTCTCTAAAGTAAAAGAGGCGCAACGCTCTTTAGATAAAACAACCATCACCCTACCTAGAGCGATGAGAATTGCGCAGGTTGATATTGAACAGAACCAAGTGGTTAATCTTCAGCAAGAGATGTTTGTTGCTCACGGGATTAAAGTTATGGAAGTTGAGGCGCAACTCTCTATTCACGATATGCAAACTTTAGCCTCAAGCTTTACTCAATTCCCTCGTGATGCCGCAGGCATACCAAACCCTTATGAAGCGCCGATCAAAGCAAGTATTCAGCTAAACAGTGGCAGCCTTAACCTCAATTGGCCTGCAAAGGTGGCGAGAATCAGTGAGACGGTTGATGAGAACCAAGCGACAGCAGGGATCATTCTTGAAATCGCTCAAGACTACTCACAACTGCAACCAGACAGCGCTCCTCCGTTGGTCAATGGTATGTTTGTTAAAGCGGAGATTGAAGGTGTCGCGAATCTGAGTTGGGTTGTGCCTGAGCGAGCACTGCATGGTGATAAGGTTTACCTGATGGACGACAATCAGCGTTTGCAAGTGGTGAATGTTGAAGTGCTTTATCGCAGAGACAATCAAGTGGTTGTGAGTGGTGAGCTACAAACGGGAGATAAACTGGTTCTCAATGATGTCCTGCCAGCAATCGAAGGCATGTTACTGAAAGAGTCGAACTCTGAAGAGGCTGAGCTTGAATCAGATACTCAGGAGAGTGCGTCATGATCAAGTTTTTCTCTCGGCACCCAACAGCAGCAAACTTGTTGATGCTTGGGTTGTTGATTTTGGGTATAAGCTCACTATCAACCATCAAACGTGAAACCTTTCCTGCCTATGATCCACCTTACATTATGGCGGCGATCGTTTATCCCGGCGCATCACCACAAGAAGTGGAAGAGAGCTTATGTGTGCGAATGGAAGATGCAGTAGACGGCTTAGCCAACATTGAAGAGACTCAGTGTGAAGCCATCGAAGGCAGCGCTCGTTTAATTCTCAAGTTAAATGAGAAAGCGGACATTGGCCGAATGCTGGTGGACGTTCAAACTCAGATCAACTCGATCAATGATTTCCCTAGTGAGATTGAATCTCCGGTTGTTCAAGAGTTGGATTGGAATGAACCGGTAGTTGATATCGCGATTACAGCCGAAACCTCATGGCCTGAACTCAAAGCTTACGCCGAAGATCTCAAACGAACCATGAAGCTCGATTACGACGTTTCTTTAGTCGAAGTTAGTGGTTTTTCCGATCACCAATATCGTGTCGAACTGGATACCCAAGCCATTCGCCAGTTGGGTTTGAGTGTCGGTGATATCGCCGACCAAATTGGCCGTCAGAATGTAAAACTGCCAAGCGGTAACGTTGAGACGCCAGACAAAAATTTTCTGATTCGTTTTGATGAGAGACGAATTACACCGGTTGAGCTGGAAAGTATTGTGGTTGGATCTGCGCCTAATGGCTCGGTGATTCGTTTGAGAGACATAGCCAAAATAACCGACCGCTTTGAGCTTGATGAACAGAAGGTTCTATTTGATGGTAAGCCATCGGCTCTGTTGAAAATCAGTAAGAATAAAGAAGATGATGCGTTACGAATCAAAGAGAACGTGACGCGTTTCGTTGAAGATCAGAGCGCGATTGCCCCTGATGGCGTGACGCTACAAATGACCAACGATCTCTCCTCTGTGCTGTGGGATCGCCTAACCATGATGGTGCGCAATGGCTGGCAAGGTATTGTTCTGGTATTTGCCACCATGTGGTTGTTCTTCAGTTTGCGTTATTCATTCTGGGTAGCTGCTGGTCTGCCGGTAGCCTTCCTTGGTGGCTTGTTCTTAATGGCTAACTTGGGCTTGTCGATTAACATCATGTCATTGGTCGGTTTATTAATGGCGATTGGTATCATGATGGACGACGCCATCGTGATAGCCGAATCGATAGCCTCCCATTTAGATAGGGGACAAAGCGTTGATGATGCGGTGTACAACGGCGTAAAGAAAGTGCTTCCCGGAGTACTGTCTTCTTTCCTAACCACGGTGTGTATTTTCGGTAGCTTACTGTTCCTTGATGGGGAAATGGGCGCGGTGCTTAAAGCGGTGCCTCAGGTGCTTATCTTGGTGTTGTCGCTGAGCTTAATCGAGGCGTTTCTTATTCTACCAAATCACTTATCTCATTCATTACACAAAGAAAAAAATGATAAGCCAGCGCTGCGCTTTAAAGTTGTGTTGTTAGAGAAGTTCGAGAACTTTCGTAATACCATCTTGATGAACATGGTTGAGAAGGTCGTGACGTTCCGCTACGCCTTTATGGGGGGAGTGATAACCTTATTACTTCTATCTATCTCCTTGATTGCTGGTGGTGTTGTCAAATTCCAACCATTTCCTGAGTTGGATGGTGATATTGCCGAGGCTCGCATCATTCTTCCACCGGGCGCATCACTGTCTCAAACCGAGAAAGTGGTCCATAAAATAGTCGCATCTGCTGAACGTTTGAATGAGCAGTGGAGTGAAGACGTCGAGGACGGTAATAGATTGGTTGAGCATATCACCAGCCAATTCAATGCAAACGCGGATGCCAATGAATCAGGCCCACATTTAGCCACTGTGCGCTTAGACTTGCGTGGTGCAGAAAGTCGCAACACGGTGATCGATGATTTCATTGATGCATGGCGGGAAGACATCGGCGATTTGGCGGACCCTATCTCGCTGGTTTTCAAACAACCGACGATGGGGCCGGGTGGTCGTGCTATCGAAATCCGCGCCAAACATGATGATCTTGCTGCATTGAAATCGGCTTCTTTGGATATTCAGGAGTACCTTAATCAGTTTGATGGTGTGCATGGTGTTCTTGATGACATGCGCATGGGTAAGGAAGAGATCTTAGTTAAACTTCGCCCAGGTGCGGAAACCTACAATGTGAATGGGCAGATGATTGCTTCCCAATTGCGTGCGGCCTTCTTTGGTCAGACTGCGGATGAAATCCAAATTGGGGTTGAGAACATTTCGATTGAGGTACGCCTTGATAAAGAACAAGCGGGTGATTTACAGCAACTGGCTAACTTCCCAATCATCACCGCAGATGGCAGCCAGATCCCGCTAGCGACATTGGCAACGTTAGATTTCCAGCGTAACTACGTACGAATCCAACGTATCGATGGGCTGAGAACCATCAGTATCTTTGGTGACATCGATAATAAGAAGGCGAGCTCTTCCGCGATTTTGGCTCAGTTTCAAAAAGAAGAAGCCGCTAAGCTGATTCAAAAATACCCAGGCTTACGTTTTGATTTTGAAGGGGAAGCCAAAGATGCCGCGAAGACAGGAGCCTCAATGGGTAAAGGCTTCCTACTGGGTTTATTCGGTGTGTTTGCGATTCTGAGTTATCAGTTCCGAAGCTACTTGGAACCGGTCGTCGTAATGTTAGCGATTCCACTGGCCTTTATTGGGGTAGTTGTTGGTCACTGGCTGTTAGGGCACGCGTTAAGTATGCCGAGCATGATGGGCTTTGTGTCGCTTGCTGGTATTGTGGTTAATGATTCCATCTTGTTGGTGCAGTACATTCGTCACCATGTCGATGAAGGAGATAGCGTGCATGACTCGGTGGTGAAAGCCAGTCGCGAGCGTTTCCGGGCGGTATTTTTGACATCAATGACGACCGCCGCTGGTTTGCTACCGCTGTTGACGGAAACTAGCTTACAGGCTCAGGTTATCCAGCCTCTGGTTATTTCG
The DNA here is from genome assembly GCF_041439075.1 of Vibrio sp. FF145. Classification (NCBI taxonomy): domain Bacteria; kingdom Pseudomonadati; phylum Pseudomonadota; class Gammaproteobacteria; order Vibrionales; family Vibrionaceae; genus Vibrio; species Vibrio sp. FF145. The sequence continues at coordinate 49,395 of NZ_JBGONH010000005.1, read as the reverse complement.
ATCGTGTTTGGCATATTTGCTTCAACCTTACTGGTGCTGTTTATGATCCCTGCTGCCTACGCCATATTGGCGGATTTTAGGTTGGTCAAAAAGCATGAGCCATTAGCGCTATAACCTTTAGCGCTATTATCATTAGTCAGCACTATTATCATTAGCGAACGCTATAACCATTAACACGATAGAAGTAGTGTTTGCTTATATAAAGAAGTGAAAACATAGAAGAATAAAGCGGCCTTGGGTCGCTTTATTTTTATCGGCAGCTTCTTGGCTCCCATCAGCTTACTTAGCGAAAGCGGTCAATTCGCTTCAAAATTCATTTTAGTTCATTCAAAACGTCACCTAACTGTCATTTCAGGGGCATACCTTGAGCCTTAACTGAATAAGGATTGTTAAGGAGATCGTATGCGTACTATCGAACCTATTGTCCGCTGGGATGTGGCATTTTCTGTTTTCTGTTTGAAGAACCGTTATAGCGGGCAACATGCAACATTGAGTAAAGCGGTGTCTCATACCGGGGATGGTCATCTATATGTGTTGATCGCTCTGATTGCGCTGTTAGCTGATGGCTACACAGGTCGTGAATTTTTAATGGTTGGTCTAGCCGCTTTTGCGATAGAGCTACCGATTTATTGGGTAGCCAAAAACACCCTAAAGCGCCGCAGACCCGCTGAATTCTCTTCATTATTTCACTCTCACATTGTGCCGTCAGATAAATACAGCCTGCCATCTGGGCACTCCGCTGCTGCATTTGTTATGGCGACTCTAATCGGACATTTTTATCCAAGTCTCTATCTCTTTAGCTTGATTTGGGCGACAGCGATTGCAGGCTCTCGAATCCTACTCGGTGTGCACTTTTTAACGGACGTACTGATTGGCGCAGCGCTAGGTATAGCGTGCACAAGCCTAGCCATTTACTTCATTTTATAGCGCTTAGTCGTATGGCTGTTTGTTCTGTTGTTCATATTAAAAAGACACAGGCAAAGACAGCAGAGCTCGAATTATTAATCTTCAAGGAACCTGAATGAAAATTTTATATGGCGTACAAGGTACAGGGAATGGTCACATCGCTCGTGCGAGAGCAATGGCTGTCGCGTTTCGCCAACATAATATTGATGTCGACTTTCTGTTCTCTGGGCGAGACGAGAGTAAATTCTTTTCGATGGAAGCGTTTGGCAACTATCAGACCCGTAGCGGTTTAACTTTTTACAGCGAGCAGGGGAAGGTTAAATACGGCAAGACATTCATCGAGAACAACATCTGGCGATTTCTCCGCGAGGTTAACCAGCTCGATCTTACGCCTTATGATTTAGTGATTAATGATTTTGAACCTGTGACTGCATGGGCGGCTAAGAGGCAAGGTGTGCCGTGTATTGGTATAAGCCACCAGAATGCGTTCCGCTATGATGTACCTAAAGAAGGGGGCAACTGGATTGAACATTCCGTTATTCAACATTTCGCCCCAACTGAGCACTCTATTGGTTTGCACTGGTATCACTTTGAACAGCCAATATTGCCACCTATCGTTCACACGCCTGCGTGTGATGAGCGAGCTAAAGCAACACAAGACTTCACCTTGGTTTATCTACCATTTGAGGATCTTGATGCTATCTCTGAGTTGTTGATGAAGTTTGTTTCTCATCACTTTGTCTGTTATCACCCGAATGTGATTGAGCATAGCCGAGTCGAAAATATAGAGTTCAAACCACTCAGTCATGCCGGCTTCCAATTCGATCTCAATCAGTGCTCTGGTGTGGTGGCCAACGGCGGTTTTGAATTGCCATCTGAAGCCTTAACTTTAGGTAAGAAGTTGCTTCTTAAGCCTCTTGAGGGACAGTTCGAACAACAAAGTAATGTGGCGACGCTTGAAGCGCTCGGGTTGGCTCAAACCATGAGTTTTTTAGACGCGGCTATCTTGCGTAGTTGGCTCGGTGAAAAGCAGGCTGAAAGGGTTACTTACCCTGACGTGGCAAGTGCACTTGTTGAGTGGGTTTTGGCGGGCAAATGGTCTAACCAAGATGACTTGAGAAAGCAACTTTGGGATAAGGTGGATTTTCCTAGTTATGCATCACTCACGTAACCCATAAGTGTTATTTCTGAATTGCCTAGCTGAACGATTCACGAGTTCAATAATTTGTAACAAATGTAACCAAAACGATAGGACAGCTAAATAAGTCGAAATGAAACTCATAAGTGACGCATTTTATGTTTTTTTATAACTCCATAAGCAACTGATTTTTAGGTGTTGTTTAATCATTAAGGTAAAATTAAATTATTCTTTATCAATCTTGTTGGTAGCTCGAGATTTATTGGTTAATAGTAATGGCAATCCGAAAAACATCGGTCTGATAAATATAAGAATTAGTGGTTATCTATTCCCACACCATTACCAATTTAACCCTGTCGAACCGACAAGAGGCAACTTGAATGTTAGATAAAAAAGACGCAATGAGTGCAATTGCAAGCTACAGAATGGAAAGCACACTTCGTGGAGTCGACTTAAATCTTTTGACTGTATTTGATGCAGTTATGCAAGAGCAAAATATTACACGTGCAGCTCATAATCTGGGCATGTCTCAGCCAGCGGTAAGTAATGCTGTTGCTCGTTTGAAAGTAATGTTCAACGACGAGCTATTCATGCGTCAAGGTCGTGGTATTCAACCGACTCAACGTGCTCGTCAGTTGTTTGGCCCAATCCGTCAAGCGCTGCAGTTAGTACGCAACGAATTGCCAAGTTCTGTATTCTCACCAGAGTCGTCTTCTCGTTTGTTCAAACTTGCAATTTGTAGCCCTTGCGACATGCGTTTTGCACCTAAGATTATGTCGACAATCAACGACCAAGCACCTAGCGTTAATCTGCACATGGATGCAGAATTTGACCGTCAACTTTCTGAGCGCATGCGTTACCAAGAAATTGACTTCGTTATTGATTACTCGCGTTTTGATGAACAAGGTTTCTCAAGCACTGAGATCTTCCAAGATGAATTGGTTGTGGTCGCTTCTGCTTCTCACCCACGCATCAACGGTGAAGTTTCAGCGGCAGAATTGCTTAACGAAAAGCACGCTAAACTGTCTCGCATTCACGGTCAACGTAGCTTCTCTGAGCAAGCTTACCGTGACCTAGATTGCACGCCTTTCTACGAAGGTACGAGCTTGAGCAACGTTCTTTACGTTGTTGGTCAATCTGAATTAGTAACAATCGCTCCTCGTTGGATGGTAGAACATGCAGCAAACAAAGAGCAGCTTCAGATTTTAGATTTCCCATTCGATAATGCGGCGATTTCTGGCTTCCTTAGCTGGCACGAATCAAGTGAAAAGGACAAAGGACACATCTGGTTACGAGATCAGTTAATGATGATCTGTGGCGAAGTAGTGGCGCTTAACTAGACACTAATTTCTATGATTTATAAGCCCTAAGCTAGGAGTCTAGCTTAGGGTTTTTTTGTACCTGCTATTTTTGTTGATAGAAAACTTAGCGTGAGACGTACTATTACTTATAACTTTGAGCTTCATCAGTTGCCTTTTCCATGATCAGAGGTACACTTGTGCGCTCAAAAAAGCTTACAGGTGTAAGCCAAAGGTAAAGAGATGGCCAATTTAGATTTTCATATCGTAAAAAGACTTCGTGACCAAATTGCCCAAGGTGGCAACCGTACAGCTTTGAAGCACAAAGTAGGCAATGTATGGCAAGGTATTAGCTGGGAACAATTTGGACAACAAATCGATACGCTTTCATTAGCGCTATTGGCTCAAGGATTGAGAGTTCAGGATAAGATCGGTATCTTCTCGAACAATATGCCTCAGTGGACTGTGGCTGACTTCGCATCCTTACAAGCGCGTCTTGTAACGGTACCAATCTACCCAACCAACACAGCGGCGCAGTCTTCTTACATTATCCAAAATGCAGATGTGAAGATCTTATTCGTTGGCGAGCAAGCTCAGTTCGATGCGGCGGTTAGCCTTTTTGAAGAGTGTGAACAGCTAGAAGTTGTTGTGGCGATGTCTGATGATATCGATCTGCAAGGACATCGCTTTGCCGTCTCTTGGAAAGAGTTCATGGCTCGTGGTGTTGAAGAGCAGCGAGCTGAGCTTGATGTTCGTCTTGCGGATGCCAGCATGGATGACTTACTGACGCTTATCTATACCTCTGGTACAACGGGCCAGCCTAAAGGTGTAATGCTTGATTACACTAATGTTGGCTATCAACTAAAAGGCCATGATGAGCGTCTCAGCTTAAGCAAAGACGACGTCTCATTGTGTTTCTTACCTCTATCACATGTATTTGAGCGCGCTTGGACTTTCTATGTCCTTTATAAAGGCGCAACCAACTGCTATTTGCAAGACACCATGCAAGTTCGTGATGCATTGAGTGATGTTAAACCAACGGTTATGTCTGCTGTTCCTCGCTTCTACGAGAAGATTTTCTCAGCGATTCACGAGAAAGTATCTAAAGCACCGTTTATTCGTAAAGTACTCTTTACTTGGGCGGTGAACATGGGCGCGAAGCTTTCTGTTTGTCATCAAGAAGGTCGTACACCATCATTCATGCTGAAGAAGAGCCATGCGCTTGCTGACAAGCTTGTGTTATCTAAACTGCGAGCTCTGTTAGGTGGTAACATCAACTTCATGCCATGTGGTGGCGCGAAGCTTGATGAAACCATTGGTCGCTTCTTCCACGCGATTGGTATCAATGTAAAACTTGGCTACGGCATGACAGAAACCACGGCAACAGTATCGTGCTGGGATGACCGTTGTTTTAACCCTGATTCGATCGGTATGTCGATGCCGGGCGCTGAAGTGAAAATTGGCGCTAAGGATGAGATCCTTGTTCGTGGCCCAATGGTGATGCGCGGCTACTACAAGATGCCAGAAGAGACAGCTAAGACATTTGACGAGCATGGTTTCCTGAAAACGGGTGATGCGGGTCATTTTGATGAAAATGGTAATCTATTCATTACTGATCGCATCAAAGAATTAATGAAGACTTCTGGCGGTAAGTACATTGCACCGCAAGTGGTTGAAGGCGCAATTGGTAAAGATCACTTTATCGAGCAGATTGCTGTTATCGCTGATACGCGCAAATTCGTTTCTGCACTGATTGTTCCTTGTTATGACTCGCTAGAAGAGTATGCCAAAGAGCTTAATATCAAATATCATGACCGTGTGGAACTTGTTAAAAATCACCAAATAGTAGAGATGCTAGAGAAGCGTGTGAATGACTTACAACAAGAGCTAGCGAAGTTTGAGCAAGTGAAGAAGTTTAAGTTGCTGCCAAAAGCGTTTTCTATGGATGATGGTGAGCTAACACCGACCCAGAAACTGCGTCGTAAGGTTATTAACGATAAGTATCAAGACGAAATCGAAGAAATGTACAACGAAAAGCCTAAAGATAAGTAGTTTTCTGTTTAGATAAATTTTCAGTTGTTTAAAAATCCCCCTACGAATGTGATTGCATTTTTAGGGGGATTTTTTGTATCTAATGACACAGCACAATGTGCGAAAGCGCACACCAACAAGCTCGCTGTTTATCGATAAATAGCGAACTGTTGAAATATTAAGTGCTTTTTTTTATCAAGTAGGCAGTATTTAAACCTAGTGTGAAAGCCTGTGTTGGGTTTTATTTGATGCTTTGAGCTAATAGTTGGTTTTTTGGCACAGTTGCCGAATAACAGGCGTTAGACCAGATGATAATAAAGCGTTAAAGTTGTTTCGTATTACTGTTTGTTGTTATCACTACAGACAGCCATAGCCGAAAAAGTGGAAGTATTTCGAATTAGGCTACGAATAAGCCCTAGACTATGAAAAACCAGCCCAACATGTTCACCAAATGTGATTGGAAACTGGTGAGGAGAGCAATATGACAACAAAACCTGAAACAGCTATGTCATCCGGCGCTGAAATGTTATCCGGCGCTGAGATGGTGGTGCAGTCTCTAATTGAAGAGGGTGTAGAACAAATCTTTGGTTATCCAGGTGGTTCTGTACTTGATATCTACGATGCGCTGCATGCTAAAACTGCTGAAATTAAACACGTATTAGTACGACACGAACAAGCCGCTACCCACATGGCAGATGGCTATACTCGTTCTACCGGTAAGCCGGGTGTAGTACTTGTGTGTTCTGGTCCAGGTGCGACCAATACCGTTACTGGTATTGCAACAGCCTACATGGACTCAATCCCAATGATTGTTATTTCTGGTAACGTACCAAATAACCTTATTGGTAACGACGCCTTCCAAGAGTGTGACATCGTTGGTGTATCACGCCCGATCGTTAAACACAGCTTCCTCGTTAAGAAAGCGGAAGATATCCCTGAAGTCGTTAAAAAAGCATTCTATATTTCAACGACAGGACGTCCAGGTCCTGTGGTTATTGACCTGCCAAAAGACATTTTAAACCCACAAATTAAGCTTCCTTATGAATACCCAGAAACGATCAAAATGCGTTCATATAACCCAACGGTTACGGGTCATAAAGGTCAGATCAAAAAGGCGCTAAAAGCCCTTCTTGAAGCGAAGAAACCGGTACTTTATGTCGGTGGTGGTGCGGTTATTTCTGAGGCAGATAAGCCGCTATTAAAATTAGCAGAGGCACTGAATTTACCCGTGGTAAGTACCCTAATGGGGCTTGGCGCTTTCCCTGGTACTCATAAGAACTCTTTGGGTATGTTGGGCATGCATGGTTTGTATGAAGCCAATATGGCGATGCACAATGCGGACTTGATCTTTGGTATTGGCGTACGTTTCGATGATCGAACGACCAATAACCTAGATAAGTACTGCCCTGATGCGAAGATCATGCACATTGATATCGATCCATCTTCTATCTCTAAGAACGTTAAAGTGGATCTACCGATTGTAGGTTCAGCGGAAAAAGTACTAGAAAGCATGGTTAACCTGCTTATTGAGCAAGGTGGAACTAACGATGCAGAAGCGATGGAAAGCTGGTGGAGTGAAATTAAACAGTGGCAAGAACGTGACTGCTTAGCGTATGACAAAACGTCGGGTCGAATTAAGCCACAACAAGTTATTGAAACGCTGCATAAAGTAACCAATGGCGATGCCTATGTTGCTTCTGATGTAGGTCAACACCAAATGTTTGCTGCTTTGTATTACCCGTTTGACAAGCCGCGCCGTTGGATTAACTCTGGTGGTCTAGGCACGATGGGCTTTGGCTTACCTGCTGGTATGGGCGTTAAGTTTGCGAAACCTGATGAAGAAGTTGTGATTGTTACTGGTGACGGCAGTATTCAAATGAATATCCAAGAGCTGTCGACTGCGCTGCAATACAATATTCCCGTTAAGATTATTAATCTTAACAACCGTTTCTTAGGCATGGTAAAACAGTGGCAAGACATTGTTTATCAAGGTCGTTACTCTAATTCATATATGGACTCTGTTCCTGATTTTGCTGCTATCGCTGAGGCTTATGGCCACGTTGGCATGCGTATTTCATCTCCGGATGAACTGGAATCAGGTTTGGAAAAAGCACTAGCGATGAAAGACCGTTTGGTATTTGTCGATATTAGTGTGGATGACACCGAGCACGTCTACCCAATGCAGATCAAAGGCGAGGGTATGGATAACATGTGGCTAAGCAAAACGGAGAGAACATAATATGAGACACATCCTTTCACTATTAATGGAAAACCAACCAGGTGCACTATCTCGTGTGGTTGGCTTGTTTTCTCAGCGTGGCTACAACATCGAGTCTTTGAATGTATCCCCTACGGATGATCCAACGCTTTCTCGTCTGAATGTCACCACTAACTCGAGCGAAATGCAGCTTGAGCAGATCCAAAAACAGCTACACAAGTTAATCGACGTACTTAAGGTACAAGAAGTGTCTGAGCTTGAGCATATCGAGCGTGAACTTCTGATGGTAAAAGTACGCGCTAGCGGCTTTGCTCGCGCTGAAGTGAAACGCACAGCGGATATATTCCGTGGTCAAATCGTTGATGTGACGGCTTCGCAATATACGGTTCAAATGGCTGGCACTAGCGAGAAGCTGGATGCTTTCATTCAGGCATTGTCTGAAGTAACGGAAGTACTTGAAGTGGCTCGAAGTGGGGTTGTTGGCATCGCACGTGGTGAACGAGCGTTGAAAGCCTAACGAAGAAAGATTTAAAGCTGCTTTTAAGCTAAAACTGATCACTTAATCGTTTGAAAAAAATAGCGATTTTACTGATACGAACGGCCCTTAATTTGGGCCGTTTTGCTTTTTGGAAGTCGCTATCGTTTATCCACAAAGTTTATATGATTAGACTAAAGTCTAATGCTCTCGATGATTTGAACTAAACTGAATGATAACCATACAGTCTGATTGAAAGAGGCGTGGTATGTTTGTCGATTTTTTAGTGAGGGTAACCATAGGTACATTAGCCGTTCTTGGCTTTCAACTGAGTGCATTGTATTTTTTACCTATGGTTGTGCTACTCAATACTCATCACAAAGAGTTTTTTGGGTGGTAGTTCAGTCGTAATACTGGAAATAAAAAACGGAGCTATTAGGCTCCGTTTTTATGTGGTTAGAATCTATCTTGACATTATGCGGCTTCGATAACTTCTTCAATTCGCTTCATTGAACTTAACAGGTGTTGATCCAATAGTTCTGTCGCTTGATCGACATTTTTAGCAAGTACCAGCTTCATGATCATTTCATGCTCATCAATATTGAACAGATCATCAGATGCGCTTTTCGCTGACATCGCTAGGAAGCGGTAGCGTTTTACTTGATTGATAAGATCATCAAAGAACTTAAACATGTTCTCTGAGTCTGCGCCTTCAAGTAACGCTGCATGAAACTGCTGGTGACGTTCTTCCCACTCAACACAATCAAACTCTTCTGAGACATATTGTATGCGTGATAGCTTGTGGTAGGAGGTTAATACTTCCAGTTCCCAGCTTTCATCGCCTGCTGAAATTGCCTTTTTAAGCAGAACAGAAGAGACAACACGAAGGCTTTCATATAGGTCATTGAGTTCTTTCTTTGATACCGGTGATACCCAGCAGCCTTTTTGTGGCTCTAGCTTTACGTATTTACTCCAAGATAGTTGCACTAAGGCTTCGCGAATTGGAGATGCGCCGACGTTGTATCGTGCTTTGAGATCAGCTACAACGAGTTTTTTACCTGGGGTTAATTCACCATTGAGAATATCTTGGCGAATCATCTTTGATACTTTGTCAGTAAGCGTAGGACTAGACATTACAAACCTCATGTATATTTGATTTCTAGTCTGCTAATCCGTTTCTTAGGAAGAGTTTATTGGAGTTTAACAGTACGTAGTTCTAATGTGATTGATAATACAGCGTACTGAAAAGTTAGGCAAGATTTTGTTTCATAAAAAAAGAGGGCCGAAGCCCTCTTTTATATTTTATGCGAATCGGTTCATTCTTATAGAACGTGAACAGATGCTGTGTTTGTAGTACCAGAAGCGACTAGAGCACCAGAAACCATAACTACGATGTCGCCTTTGTTACCTAGGCCAGATTGTAGAGCGATTTCTTTACCGTTGATGTAGAACGCGTCTGTGTTCTCGATAGAGTCAACAAGAACTGGCTTAACACCTTTAGTAAGAACTAGCTGTGCAGCTGTCTTTTCGTTAGTTGTTAGAGCAAGGATGTTTGCAGTTGGGAAGTATTTACGTACTGAACGTGCAGACTTACCGCCTTCAGTTGCAACAACGATTAGAGGAGCAGCTAGCTTCTCTGCTGTGTCTACAGCGCCTTTACATACTGCTTCAGTGATGCGTAGACGTGGGCTGTCTAGACGAGAACCTAGCTCAGCTTTAAGAGCTGAATCAGTACGGTTCGCGATTTGAGCCATGATAGTAACAGCTTCAACTGGGTACTTACCTTTAGCAGTTTCACCAGAAAGCATTACTGCATCAGTACCATCCATGATTGCGTTCGCAACGTCACCCGCTTCTGCACGAGTTGGACGTGGGTTGCTGATCATAGAGTCAAGCATTTGAGTTGCAGTGATAACCATCTTACGTGCGCGGTTACACTTCTCGATCATCATCTTCTGAGCGAAGATTACTTCTTCAGCTGGGATTTCAACACCTAGGTCACCACGAGCAACCATGATGCCGTCAGAAGCTTCAAGGATTGAATCGAAGTTATCTACACCTTCTTGGTTTTCAATCTTAGAAATGATGTGGATGTTCTCGCCGCCGTTAGCGTTTAGAAGCTCACGGATTTCTTTAACGTCTTCTTCTTTACGAATGAAAGAAGCAGCTACGAAATCAACGCCTTGCTCGCAACCAAACTTAAGGTCAGCTTTGTCTTTCTCAGAAAGAGCTGGAAGTTGAACAGAAACGCCAGGCAGGTTAACACCTTTGTTTTCGCCTAGAGCACCGTTGTTAAGAACTTTACACTTAACTTCAGTTTCTGTTGTTGCGATAACTTCCATTTCGATTAGGCCATCATCAACAAGGATAGTGTTACCTGCTGTTAGGTCCTTAGCGAAACCTAGGTAAGTTACTGCTACTACGTCTTTGTTACCAACAACTGTTGCGTCAGTTGTGAAAGTGAACTCTTGACCAGCTACTAGATCTACGTCGTTACCATCTTCAAGTTTGATAGTACGGATTTCTGGACCTTTAGTATCTAGAAGGATCGCAAGTTGCTCACCATTATTTTCCATTACTTTACGGAAGTTCGCGATACGAGTGCCGTGCTCTGCGAAATCACCGTGAGAGAAGTTAAGACGCATAACGTTCATGCCAGCATCTACTAGTTCAGTTAGCTTCTCTACAGATTCAGTTTTAGGGCCAATCGTACATACGATTTTGGTCTTTTTCATGGAAGGTACTCTCCGGTAAGTATTGTTACAATTTGAAATTTATTTAAGTTCTGAAGATTGGTCCGCTACATCAACATTTTGTGCCTGTTGTGTAAAAGCGCGGGACTTCCAATATGTCCTTCAGAGTTGTAAGTCTTTCATCAATTTTAGTCATTTTATGACCAAAAGATTTTGATTCAATATCGGTTTTCTGTGACTTACCCCACTATATAGGCGGTAAGTTGCAAAGAAATAACAGTCAGTTTTGTAATTTTTTTTCTTTTCGGGTGCGGATTCTACCACCTAATGAGTTCAATATCACTGCTTAACAATTGTCTTAGGACAAGGTTTTATCGCTATTTATTAATTTTTTGGATCAAAATAAATGGACTAAATAGTTTCGTTGTAACTATAATATGTTTCATATCGAAACTTAATGGCCTTTTTTAAATGTCGAAACGAAACACCCAGCTCAGAAGACATGCAATTTCTAACCTAGTGAATGAAAAAGGGGAGGTTAGTGTTGATGAATTATCCGCTAAGTTCGAAACCTCAGAGGTCACGATTAGAAAGGACTTGGCGTCTTTAGAGAAAAACGGTCAGCTTTTGCGCCGTTATGGTGGTGCGATTTCATTACCGAAAGAGGTTGTGAACGAAGAGCTGGGTCCACAAGTTTCGACTCGAAAGATTTCATTAGCGAAAGCCGCGGCAGATTTAATTCGCGACCATAATCGCATTGTGATCGATAGCGGTAGCACGACAGGGGCGCTAATTCAGCAGCTCAATAGCAAGCGTGGTTTGGTTGTGATGACCAACTCATTGCACGTTGCTAATGCACTTAATGAGTTGGAAAGCGAACCAACACTGCTAATGACCGGCGGCACTTGGGATACCCATTCGGATTCTTTCCAAGGCAAAGTCGCAGAGTCAGTACTTCGTGCTTACGATTTTGATCAACTATTTATTGGGGCTGATGGTATCGACCTTGATAGAGGCACAACCACGTTCAATGAATTGGTTGGTCTAAGTAAAGTAATGGCTGAAGTGTCACGAGAAGTGATCGTGATGGTTGAGTCGGAAAAGGTGGGACGAAAGATCCCGAACTTAGAGCTGGCATGGGAGCACATTGACATCTTAATTACCGATACAGACTTAGGCGAAGAATCCAAAGCAAGTATCGAATCACATGATGTTCGTGTGATCTTGACTGATCCAACGTAAAAACAAATTTAAGTATTATGCATTTACCTTCCTATAATTGCTCTTGATAAAGATCTGGCCTTTGCTTGCTGCCAATAGGAATAAAACGAAATTGATGGAGTGAAACTATGTGTGGAATTGTTGGTGCAGTAGCACAGCGTGATGTAGCCGAAATTTTAGTAGAAGGCCTTCGCCGCCTAGAATACCGAGGCTACGATTCAGCGGGTGTCGCTGTAGTTGATAGCGAGTCTAATCTAACTCGTGTACGCCGCCTTGGTAAAGTACAAGAGCTAGCAGACGCAGTCGATCAGCAACATGTTATTGGCGGTACTGGTATCGCCCATACACGTTGGGCAACACACGGTGAGCCATCTGAAGCGAATGCACACCCACACATGTCTGGTGATATTGCAGTTGTACACAACGGCATTATCGAAAACCACGAAGCACTGCGCGCTCTACTGAAAGAGCGCGGTTACGTGTTTACTTCACAAACGGATACGGAAGTTATTGCTCACTTAGTTGAGTGGGAACTTCGCACTTCAGCTTCTTTGGTTGAAGCGCTACAAAAAACAGCAAAACAACTAGATGGTGCGTATGGCACGGTGGTGGTTGATCGTAAAGATCCTAGCCGTATTGTTGTTGCTCGCTCAGGTAGCCCTATTGTTATTGGTTTTGGTGTCGGTGAGAACTTTCTGGCATCAGACCAACTAGCGCTATTAAACGTAACTCGTCGCTTCATGTACCTAGAAGAAGGTGATGTTGCTGAGGTAACTCGTCGTGATGTTACGGTATTTGATGTAGCGGGCGAGCGTGTAGAGCGAGACATCGTTGAATCAAACGCAGAACACGATGCAGGTGATAAAGGTCAATACCGTCACTTCATGCAGAAAGAGGTCTTTGAGCAGCCAACAGCGCTAATCAATACAATGGAAGGTCGTATCTCTGAAACGTCTGTTATCACCAACGCAATTGGTGTTAAAACCGAAGAGATTCTAAGCAAGGTAGAGCATGTGCAGATCATCGCATGTGGTACGTCTTACAACTCTGGCATGGTTGCACGTTACTGGTTTGAGTCTCTAGCAGGCGTAAGCTGTGACGTAGAGATTGCCTCTGAATTCCGTTACCGTGACTTCGTTGTTCGCCCGAATAGCCTATTGGTAACTATCTCCCAGTCAGGTGAAACGGCCGATACGCTTGCTGCACTTCGCTTGGCAAAAGAGAAGGGATACATGTCCGCAATGACTATCTGTAACGTTGCGGGTTCTTCGCTAGTTCGTGAATCTGATTTTGCCTTCATGACTCGCGCAGGAACTGAGATCGGCGTTGCTTCAACTAAAGCCTTCACGACACAGCTAGCGGCTATGCTGATGATGGTAACTTCAATTGGTCATCTACAAGGTCGTATCAATGAAGAGAAAGAAGCTGAAATCGTTCAAGCACTGCATCAACTGCCTGCTGATATTGAAAAAGCATTGGCATTTGATAAAGAAATTGAAGCACTAGCACCTGATTTTGCTGATAAGCACCACACATTGTTCCTAGGTCGTGGCGAGTTCTACCCAATAGCAATGGAAGCGTCTCTGAAGCTGAAAGAGATCTCTTACATTCATGCAGAAGCATACGCGGCAGGTGAGCTTAAGCACGGTCCTTTGGCTCTTATCGATGCAGATATGCCAGTAGTCGTTATTGCACCAAGCAACGACTTGCTAGAGAAGCTGAAATCAAACGTTGAAGAAGTACGTGCTCGCGGCGGTCTACTTTACGTATTCGCAGATGAAGACGCTGGCTTTGAAAGCGATGAGAACATGAAGATCATCAAGATGCCTCACGTAAGTGAAGTAACAGCACCTATCTACTACACAGTACCGATGCAGCTGTTGTCTTACCACGTAGCATTAATCAAAGGGACCGACGTTGACCAACCTCGTAACCTTGCGAAATCGGTAACGGTTGAGTAATCGCCAACCTATCACAGAAAATTAGATAATAAGAAGCCCATCCTGTGATGGGCTTTTTTGTGTCTGTGAGTTAACGATCAGTGTTAGAGATAGCTTTACTGTTATTAAGTATTAAGCGCTTGCTCTAGGTCAGCCAAGATATCGTCAATGTGCTCAATGCCTACTGAAAGGCGAATCATCTCTGGTGATACGCCCGCTTGTTTTTGCTCTGCTTCGCTTAATTGACGATGCGTTGTTGAAGCAGGGTGACAAGCGAGAGATTTTGCATCGCCAATGTTCACCAAGCGCTTGAAGATTTGTAGCGCATCATAGAAACGAACACCCGCTTCATAACCATCTTTCAAGCCAAAAGATAAAATGGCCGATGGCTTACCTTGCATGTATTTCTCAGCCAACGGATAGAACTCAGACGTTGGTAAACCAGCGTAGCTCACCCAACTCACTTTCTCATGTTGCTGAAGGTACTCTGCTACTTTTAGTGCGTTCTCTGTGTGTCGCTCCATGCGTAGCGACAACGTTTCTAGACCTTGCATTAGCATGAAGGCATTCATTGGCGACAGTGCTGCACCCGTATTACGCAGTGGAACGGTTCGAGCACGTCCAATAAACGCGGCGTCACCAAAAGCCTCGGTGTACACCACACCGTGGTAAGAAGGCTCTGGCTGATTAAAAACTGGGAAGCGATCTTTATGCTCTGCCCATGGGAATTTTCCTGAATCGACAATTACGCCACCGAGTGTTGTTCCGTGACCACCAACGTATTTAGTTAGCGAGTGCACCACAATATCAGCACCAAAATCGATAGGTTTACACAGTACAGGTGTTGCTACCGTGTTATCGACAATCACAGGCACACCTTTTGCGTGAGCAAGTTCGGCAACACGTTCTAAGTCGATGATATTACCTGCTGGGTTGCCGATACTTTCGCAGTAAACCGCCTTGGTTTTTTCATCAATCAGTGCCGCTAAGCTTTCTGGTTTGTCGTCTTTGGCAAAGCGAACTTCTATCCCTTGACTTGGCAGCATGTGAGCAAATAGAGTGTAAGTACCGCCGTAAAGCTGAGGCGTTGAAACGATGTTGTCACCGATTTGTGCCAACGTTTGAATGGCATAGTTGATCGCCGCGCTGCCTGCACTCACCACTAAGCCAGCAATACCACCCTCTAAGGCCGCCATACGCTTTTCTAATACATCATTGGTTGGGTTCATTATGCGAGTGTAGATATTACCGGGAACCGCAAGATTGAAGAGGTCGGCGCCGTGTTGTGCGTCATCGAATTCGTAAGCAACGGTTTGGTAAATAGGGGTCGCAACCGATTTGGTTGTTGGATCAGTGTCGTAGCCGAAGTGAATCGAGAGCGTTTCGTCTTTCATGAGTCTTCCCTGAACTATTGAATTATTTACGTGCTCTCATATTGCCGATTTTTTTATAAAAGAAAAGTATATTTAGTCACATAGAGGGAATTGGAATTGTGTGGACGATTGGTTATTTGTAGGAAACATAGCTGTGAGTTGTACAGCTTCAGAAAAGCAAAAAGCCAGAGCAGCGTGAACTGTTCTGGCTTTTCTAATTTGGTGGCCCCTCCCAGATTTGAACTGGGGACCGAACGATTATGAGTCGTGCGCTCTAACCACTGAGCTAAGGGGCCGTAGGGCATAGATTATAGGGGAAGCATTCATTGGTGTCTAGACACTATGAGGGGCAATTCCGCTTACATCTTAGCCACTTAAATCATACAGGTACAAAAAAGGTGAGCCAACGCTCACCTTTTTTATTTTATGCTTAAAAGCTAACCACACTAAAGCGTGTAATTACTCGTCTAGGAAGCTGCGTAGAGTTTCTGAGCGGCTTGGGTGACGAAGTTTACGCAGTGCTTTTGCTTCGATTTGACGGATACGTTCACGAGTAACGTCGAACTGCTTACCCACTTCTTCTAGAGTGTGGTCAGTGTTCATGTCGATACCGAAACGCATACGCAGTACTTTCGCTTCACGAGGAGTTAGGCCAGCAAGCACGTCTTTAGTTGCGCCGCGCAGGCTTGTTGCCGTTGCAGAGTCTAAAGGCAGTTCTAGCGTTGTATCCTCGATGAAATCACCTAGGTGCGAATCTTCGTCGTCACCGATTGGTGTCTCCATTGAGATAGGCTCTTTAGCGATTTTCAGTACTTTACGGATCTTGTCTTCAGGCATTTGCATGCGCTCAGCCAACTCTTCCGGAAGTGGTTCACGACCCATCTCTTGTAGCATTTGACGAGAGATACGGTTTAGTTTGTTGATCGTTTCGATCATGTGAACCGGAATACGGATAGTACGAGCTTGGTCGGCAATCGAACGAGTGATTGCTTGACGGATCCACCACGTAGCATAAGTAGAGAACTTGTAACCACGACGGTATTCAAACTTATCTACTGCTTTCATCAGACCGATGTTACCTTCTTGGATTAGATCCAGGAATTGTAGACCACGGTTTGTGTACTTCTTAGCAATCGAGATTACTAGACGTAAGTTCGCTTCAACCATCTCTTTCTTAGCACGACGAGCTTTCGCTTCACCGATAGACATACGACGGCTGATATCTTTAATGCTTTGAACAGTAAGAGACGTTTCACGTTCGATGATATCCAGCTTTTGGATAGAACGACGGATGTCGTGTTCGTTACGTTTGATCTTTTCAGCGTATGGTTTGTCTGAAGCAAGAACTTCGTCCAACCATGCTTCGCTAGATTCATTACCAGTAAATAGAGCAATGAAAGATTTCTTCGGCATTTTGCCGTACTCAACCGTTTGACGCATGATTAGGCGTTCTTGAGTACGTACGCGATCCATTGAAGTACGCAGTTCGTTTACTAGGTAATCGAACTGTTTTGGCGTTAGACGGAACTCTTTGAATACGTCTTGCATCATTGTCGTTGCAAGTGTGGCTTTCGGACTTTCATGGCCGTATTCATTGATTGCGAGTTGACGGTTTTGGTAGCTAGTGCGAAGTGCTGTGAACTTCTCAAGAGCAAGCTCAGGATCAATACCTGTATCTTCCTCTTCTTCTTCCTCGTCGTCTTCTGCTTCTTCTTTGTCTTCGTCTTCTAGATCAGTTTTAGCAAGTTCTGAACCGATGTGAGTCGCCGTTGGCGCAGCTGTGCCATCGTCGTCTGGGTCAACAAAGCCATTGATTAGATCTGTTAAACGAATCTCTTCAGCGAGTACGCGGTCAAACTGTTCCAAGATGTATGGAATAGTGCCTGGGTACTCAGCTACAGATAATTGAACAGTATTGATACCATCTTCAATACGCTTCGCAATGTCGATTTCGCCTTCACGAGTCAGTAGTTCAACTGTACCCATTTCACGCATGTACATACGAACTGGGTCAGTTGTACGGCCAATCTCGCTTTCTACGCTTGACAGCGCAGCAGCAGCAGCTTCAGCTGCATCTTCATCTATATTGGCATCGTCATCATTAAGTGCTAGATCATCAGCGTCAGGTGCAGTTTCTACTACCTTGATACCCATGTCATTGATCATTTGAATGATGTCTTCTACCTGTTCAGAATCCACGATTTCTGCAGGTAGGTGGTCGTTTACTTCGGCGTAGGTCAGATAGCCTTGTTCCTTGCCTTTAATAACAAGTAATTTTAGCTGTGACTGCGGATTTTGATCCATAGATGATATCCAACTTCAGGTCTGGTGAAGGACGTTGCATTCTCAAATGCAAACCAATTATGTTAACAAATTTATTAAATGCTGACTAATCAAACAGGGTTACGCTTTTAGATCTAGCATTAAAGCTAGTAGCTCCCTTTTTTCTTCGGCTGATAAACCGACACTTCTTGCTTTGGCCTGCAGGTTTTCAATTTGTTTTTCAACGCACTGGGCAAGGATATTGTCCAATGAGTCTAAAAATATGTCTTCTTGATTGTCTTCGTCGAGGGGGATTTCCCAGCTCGCGAGACGAGACAGAAGCGCCTCATGTTTATTGTGTCGCCAATGCTCTAATAATTGGCCTGTGTTGATATGGGGATGCGCGTGGCATTTATCAAGTACTTCGACGAATAAACTTAGTCCAGGCAACTGTAAGCCTTTGACACTTGATAAATCCGGTACCATATCAGCATAGCTCGGATTTTGGATAAGCAAAGCGATAACTTCTCGCATTGGAGTGCGTTTCAGTTCTTTATGCGGTTGAGGTGTCGGGTTCTTAGTATGAACACGAGCTCGTCTCAGTTGGTTATCAAAACCAGTACGCTCATCCAATAATTTCTCGAGCAGTTCTTGGAAATAACTGTCAGGGATTTTGTTAATCAAGGCGCTTGCGTGTGCTCGCAGTGCCGACTTCCCTTCCGTTGTTCCCAAGTTCAATTTGTGTATCTCAATAAGATTATCGAACAAGTAAGTAGAAAGCGGTGTCGCATTGTGGACGAGCTGTTCGAAAGCAGCCTGACCGTGTTCTCTAATATAGCTGTCTGGGTCTTCACCGTCTGGCAAGAACAGAAACTTGAGCGTGTTACCTGTTTTCAGGTATTCAAGCGCATTTTCGAGTGCGCGCCACGCCGCTTCTTTACCTGCTCGGTCACCGTCGTAACAACAAACCACTGTGCTGGTTTGGCGGAACAACATTTGAACGTGGTCACCGGTTGTCGAGGTGCCCAGTGATGCCACTGAGTAATCAACACCATATTGCGCTAATGCCACGACATCCATGTAACCTTCAACCACAAGTATTTGCGGCGGTTCACGGTAGGCTTGCAGCACTTCATAAAGGCCGTAAAGCTCTTTGCCTTTATGGAAGATAGGCGTTTCTGGTGAGTTCAGGTATTTCGGTGTGCCGTCTTCTAAGACACGGCCGCCAAACCCGATCACTCGGCCTCGACGGTCACGAATCGGGAACATCACGCGTCCACGGAATCGATCGTATCGGTTGCCTTTATCGTTTTCTATCAACATGCCGCCAGTAACGAGCATGTCTTGGGCTTCTTTTTGTTGGCCAAAGTTCTTACGAACCAAGTCCCATTCATCAGCGACGTAGCCAATGCCAAACTTCTGTACGATTTCACCAGAAAGACCGCGATTTTTTAGGTAATCAATCGCAGGTTTGTTCGCTGAAATTTTCAGCTGAGAGCGGTAAAAATTACTGATGCCGCCCATCAAATCGTAGAGGTTACGTTTTTGTTCGCTGTTGGCTCTTGGCGCCGTAGATATTTCACCGCTGCGCTGTTCTCTAGGAACATCAAGTCCTAAAAATGAGGCCAGCTCTTCAATCGCTTCAACAAAATCGAGACGTTCGAACTCCATAATGAAGTCGATAGCATTGCCGTGTACGCCACAACCAAAGCAGTGATAAAACTGTTTTTCTTGGCTTACGCTGAAAGAAGGGGTCTTTTCGTTGTGAAATGGGCAACAAGCACCATAGTTTTTGCCTTTTTTCTTAAGTTTCACGCGTGCGTCCACAATATCGACAATGTCGAGACGCGCTAGGAGATCATCGATGAAACTACGCGGGATGTGTCCTGCCATAAAACCTTAGAAAAATGCACTAACTGAGAGTGTGGATAATAATAGTTTGAATAGGTTACAGATACAAACAAGCCGTGCGTTCCGAAGGATTGCACGGCTTGTTGCAATTTGATTTGGGATTAAGCGAGTTTAGAACGAACTAAACCACTAACTTTACCCATATCTGCACGCCCTTGAATTTGTGGTTTCAAGATAGCCATTACTTTACCCATGTCTTGCATGCCCGCAGGTTGAGCTTCTGCAATTGCGCTATCAAGTAGTGCAATAACTTCTTCTTCAGTTAGCGGTTGAGGCATAAAGCCTTCAAGTACCGTAATTTCTGCTTTTTCCACGTCAGCAAGATCTTGACGATTTGCCGATTCATATTGAGCAACAGAATCGCGACGTTGCTTAACCATTTTAACTAATATAGCAATAATGTCGTCGTCGTTCAGAGTGATCCGTTCGTCAACTTCACGTTGCTTAATTGCTGAAAGAGCTAAGCGGATAGTGCCAAGGCGCGGTTTGTCCTTGGCTTTCATCGCTAATTTTTGCTCTTCTTTGAGTTGTTCAATAAGAGCCATAACTCAGTCCTTATGGATTAAGTTATTAGTACAGACGAACGCGACGTGCGTTTTCGCGAGCTAGCTTTTTAGCGTGACGCTTTTGAGCTGCTGCTTTAGCGCGTTTGCGAACTGTAGTTGGCTTTTCGTAATGCTCACGACGACGCACTTCAGAAAGGATACCTGCTTTTTCACAAGAGCGCTTGAAACGACGTAGTGCAACGTCGAACGGTTCGTTTTCACGTACTTTAACTATTGGCATATGCCTTTCACCTCAGGGGTTATTCATTATCGCTGGTTATTCAGTACCAAATCAGAGAAGTTACCCATCGAGCTAACTCTCTATTCGCGTTTGGTCATTAACCAGCTTGATCAAAAATGGTGCGGAATTTTAATCCGATCACAGTGGCTTTGTAAAGCACTTTGTCGATTATAGTCTGTACAATATTTGTTTGAAGAGCTTAGGCAGGGTAATATTGCGCTAATTTCCCATTTTAGACGAAAGCGTGCCGAGAAAATTATGCGCATTATTGGTATTGAAACCTCTTGTGATGAAACAGGAATCGCAATTTATGATGATGAGCAAGGGCTGCTTTCTCATCAGTTATACAGCCAAGTAAAGCTGCACGCCGATTACGGTGGTGTGGTACCTGAGCTAGCGTCGCGTGACCACGTAAAAAAAACCATTCCACTGATTAAAGCGGCATTGGCAGAAGCGAACCTAACGTCGAAAGATATTGATGGCGTGGCTTACACGGCTGGCCCTGGTTTGGTTGGTGCATTGCTTGTGGGCGCAACGATTGGTCGCAGTATTGCCTATGCGTGGGGCGTGCCTGCTGTGCCAGTGCACCATATGGAAGGTCACCTTCTTGCGCCAATGCTAGAAGATAATCCTCCACCATTCCCATTTGTTGCTCTGCTGGTTTCTGGCGGTCATACCATGATGGTAGAAGTGAAAGGCATTGGTGAATACCGAATTCTTGGTGAATCGATTGATGATGCGGCGGGTGAAGCGTTTGATAAAACCGCGAAGCTAATGGGCTTAGATTACCCAGGTGGTCCACTGCTATCTCGACTCGCAGAAAAAGGCACGCCAGGTCGTTTTAAGTTCCCACGTCCAATGACCGATCGTCCGGGCCTAGATATGAGCTTTTCGGGCTTGAAAACGTTCGCGGCAAA
Source organism: Vibrio sp. FF145 (assembly GCF_041439075.1). Lineage (NCBI taxonomy): Bacteria > Pseudomonadati > Pseudomonadota > Gammaproteobacteria > Vibrionales > Vibrionaceae > Vibrio > Vibrio sp. FF145. Next base: position 28,226 of record NZ_JBGONH010000005.1, on the reverse strand, counting down.
TACCATTCGTGCTAATGACAATGATGACCAAACTCGTGCTGACATCGCTTATGCGTTCCAAGAAGCGGTTTGTGCGACCTTGGTAATCAAGTGTAAGCGTGCGTTGGTAGAGACGGGCATGAAACGTATCGTGATTGCTGGCGGTGTGAGTGCCAACAAACAACTACGAGTTGAGCTTGAAGCATTAGCCAAGAAAATCGGTGGAGAGGTGTACTACCCACGCACTGAGTTCTGTACAGATAACGGTGCGATGATCGCTTATGCGGGCATGCAGCGCCTGAAGAATGGTGAAACGGCTGATTTATCTGTCCATGCCACACCGCGTTGGCCAATTGACCAGCTAGAGCCGATTGTTTAATCATAACCAATCGCCAAATAAACCATAGTATTTCGATAAACGGTCGCTGAGTGCGGCCGTTTTTATATCCTAGCTTACCGACTGTATGTCGATAAATAATTGCTGATAGAGATTAGGGAAGAAAATGAACAAGTTCACAGTAGACAATCAATCGATGGCGTACCTAGATGAAGGTCAAGGCCCTGTTGTTGTATTAGGCCACAGCTACCTTTGGGACAGTGCAATGTGGAAGCCGCAGATCGATGCATTAAAAACTCAGTATCGCTGTATTGTTCCAGAGCTTTGGTCTCATGGTGAATCACAAGCCGCGCCGAGCTCGATGCGCAACTTAAAAGATTACGCTCAACACATTTTGGCTCTGCTTGATCATTTAGAAATCGAAGAATTCTCCGTAGTCGGTTTATCGGTTGGTGGTATGTGGGGAACCGAGTTAGCGGAACTTGCACGTGCACGTATCAAGTCTTTGGTTCTAATGGACACTTTCGTAGGCCTAGAACCAGAAGTTGCTCATGCTAAATACTTCAGCATGTTAGACACCATTACTCAAACCAAGATGGTTCCTCAACCGATTGTTGAAGCGGTTGTTCCATTGTTCTTTGCAAATGATGCTCAAAAAAATACGCCAACTTTAGTGGAAGGCTTTACTCAGAAATTATCAGCTCTTAAGGGTGAGAACGCTGAAGAAGTGGCTCGAATTGGTCGAATGGTGTTTGGACGTCGCGATATGATTGAAGCAGTAGAGAGCTTTGCACTGCCGGTTTTGATCGCTGTAGGGCAAGAAGACAAACCACGTCCGGCACTGGAATCATACCTAATGCACGATTGCATTACGGGCAGTGAGTTAGTGGTGATTCCTGGTGCTGGTCATATTAGTTCGCTAGAGCAACCAGAGTTTGTGAACACAATGCTGAAGACGTTTTTAGATAAACATCTGCTGTAAGCAATGAAAGAACGAATGGTATTGACCGAATTAGACTAGCGTCGGTTTAAACGTATCTTAGTTTAAAAATGGTTCGGCTTAGACATGACAGTTTAAGCCGATTTTTTTTGCCCGAGTTTTGGTTCGCTGCCATCGAGTAGACGGCGGATATTCTGATGGTGACGTAGGACGATCAAACAACACAACATGGCCACAGGCAGTGTGTATTGAGGTTTGACTAACCAAGCGTAGAAAGGTGCGAGCAACACTGTAACCAGTGCAGCTAAAGAAGAATAACGAAACAAAAATGCCACAACCAACCAGGTCGCCATGATCATGCCCGTTAGATCGAATCCAATTGGGGCGATAGCTCCGAGTGCGGTTGCGACGCCTTTACCACCTTTAAAGTGAAAAAATATTGGATACATATGACCAAGACAGGCTGCGATCGCCACAACACCTAAAATGATTGGATCGATCTTGAGGTAGTAGCCAAGCCAAACAGGAATGGTGCCTTTAAGCATGTCACAAAGCAGAACGGCCGCCGCGGCGCCTTTACCGCCCACGCGAAGCACATTGGTGGCTCCGGGGTTATTGGACCCCACAGTTCTTGGGTCAGGAAGTCTTAAAACTCGGCATATCAAGACCGCACTAGAGATTGAACCTAGTAAATAGGCAGCAATAATCATGATGAGTGCCAATGGGGTCATGTTTTTCCTTAAACAGTTATAAGCCTAACGATGGGAAAATAATGCTCAATCTAAGAGTAATTGATATCATATCTGGAATTACGCAAATAATACGTTTTTTTCCCCGGTATGGGTATCCGACCTCTAAAAGGACAAGTCATGGCACTGGATAAAGTTTTCATTGAACAGCTAGAAGTAATTACAACGATCGGTGTTTACGATTGGGAACAAGAGATTAAACAAAAACTTGTGCTTGATATTGAAATGGCTCATGACAATCGCCCAGCAGGTAAGAGTGATGATGTTGTCGATGCTTTGGATTACTCGACAGTCAGCACTGCCGTACTTGACCACATTGCGAATGGCCGATTCCTATTGGTTGAGCGTGTGGCAGAAGAAGTCGCTGAATTGATTATGACTCAGTTCTCAGTGCCTTGGATTAAAATCCGTTTAGCGAAGCCTGGCGCAGTACCACAAGCAAAAGCCGTGGGTGTGATCATCGAACGAGGCCAAGCATGACAATAGCCTATGTTGGTGTTGGCACGAACATAGACCGCGACAAGCATGCAAGGGTGGCATGGACAGAGCTTCAATCATTAGGGACTAACCTTAAATGCTCTAAGATCTATCACTGTGAGCCTGTGGGGTTTAAAAGCCACTCGTTTTATAACTTTGTGGTTGAGATCGATACATCACTCTCATTGACTGAATTTTCACAGCACCTGCGTGAAATTGAGTTTAAATGGGGTCGCCCTCAAGATGCCCATAAGCTTCAAGATCGAAAGCTCGATCTTGATATTGTGCTGTTTGGAGAGGTGGTATCAGAGAGCGATCCAGAATTACCACGCAGTGATATCTATAAATATCCTTTTGTAACACAACCACTTTATGATCTTTGTCCTGCGAGAGTGATCCCGCAAGATGGAAGAACCGTCAGTGAGATATGGCAGAAGATGCAGCAATTAGATACGCTCTCTGTCGTTGATATAACACTATAATTTTTAAGGTAAGTAATGAGTTATTTTGAAGCGTTTATGTTGGCGTTGGTGCAAGGCTTTACTGAGTTTTTACCTATTTCCAGTTCTGCACACTTAATCCTTCCTTCGGCTGTTTTAGGTTGGGAAGATCAAGGTTTGGCTTTTGATGTGGCGGTCCATGTCGGTACTCTGGCTGCCGTCGTTATCTATTTCCGCAAAGAAGTGGTCTCTCTGTTGAGCGCATTTTTTGGTTCAGTTTTTAAAGGCGATCGCAGTAAAGAAGCAAAGCTCGCGTGGATGATCATTCTCGCGACGATTCCTGCGTGTATCTTTGGTTTGTTGATGAAAGATATTGTTGAGCTTTACTTGCGCAGTGCGTGGGTGATTGCAACGACCACGATTATCTTTGGTCTGTTGCTATGGTGGGTGGATAAGAACTCAAGCCTGCGTGATGACGAATACCAAGCGGGTTGGAAAAAGGCGCTGTTTATTGGCCTTGCTCAAGCCATGGCTATCATCCCAGGTACGTCTCGTTCTGGCGCGACGATTACCGCAGCACTTTACCTTGGTTTCACACGTGAAGCGGCGGCTCGATTCTCTTTCTTGATGTCTATCCCAATCATCACTCTGGCTGGTGGTTACTTGGGCCTGAAGTTAGTGACCAGTGGTGATCCAATCCATGTTGGTACTTTGCTAACGGGAATCGTGGTTTCTTTCATCAGTGCTTATATCTGTATTCACTTCTTCTTGAAGCTTATCTCTCGTATGGGTATGACGCCGTTTGTTATCTACCGCCTGATTTTAGGTTTTGGTCTATTTGCTTTCTTGATGATGCAGTAGCGCTCGACTTACGAAGACAAATGTTTCGTCCTACAGATTGAAACGGAAAAACCCGCTTAGTTGCGGGTTTTTTAATGCATGGTAACCAGCGTTATTACGATTAATTATCAGCGAGTTCTAACAGGGCAATCTCAATCGCGGCAGCTCTGCGCTTCTCTTGTTCTTCTCGAATGTCTTTACCTTGAAAACCATCGGCAATGATTGCTTTAACTTCGACTTGAAGTGCTGCTTGGTAAGCCACTTCAAAACGCGCTTTTTGAGGATACGGTTGATCTTCTAATCCTTTTCGGCCTGCGTGATCGGCCTGGCAGCAAAGCAGTATATCGTCGAGTCTATCTGGCTTACGCCATACATCGAACTTGTTGAGAACTTTGAGAAAGGTGGTTGGATTTAACTCTCCAGCACGATGGATATTAGAATGCTGTTCGCACACTAACAACGCGAGGTCTCTGAATTCATTGGGCACTCTGACTCTTTCACACAGTTTCTTAATGATTTTTAAGCCTGTATGGCAATGCATTTTGTGGCTTGGCCACTCGCTTTCTGGCGTGACACCTTTACCTAAGTCATGCACTTGAGCTGCAAAACGTACTGGCAATGACTGGCTTAAGAGTGCTGCTTGTTGAGCCACCATCAGAGTGTGAATGCCCGTGTCGATCTCAGGGTGCCATTTTTCAGGTTGAGGCACACCAAATAGAGCGTCAATCTCAGGTAATACGACTGCTAGTGCACCACACTCTTTCAATACAGAGAGGAACACTTCAGGATGCGGAGTACTAAGAGATTTATGCCACTCCTGCCAAACTCGTTCGGCAGTGAGGTGTGCCAGTTCACCGGATTGCACTATCTCACTCATCATCACCATGGTTTCAGATGCAACCGTGAAGTTGAGATGATGGAGTTTGGCGGCGAAGCGAGCCACACGCAGCACACGAAGAGGATCTTCAACAAAGGCATCCGAGACGTGCCTTAGAATACGATCAGAGAGATCTTTTTGGCCATGGTAAGGATCGTAAAGTTGGCCTTTGTCATCTTGAGCGATGGCGTTGATCGTTAGATCTCGACGCATGAGATCTTCTTCCAAACTCACATCTGGTGCAAAGTAACATTCGAAACCGGTATAACCCGAACCGGATTTTTTCTCAGTGCGAGCCAGTGCGTGCTCTTCTTTGGTTTTTGGATGTAAGAATACAGGGAAATCTTTCCCGACAGCAGTAAAGCCAAGGCTTTCCATCTCCTGAGGAGTACTTCCTACCACGACCCAATCTCTATCATAACTATCAATATTGAGCAGCTTATCGCGTACCGCTCCACCGACTAGATAGCGCTGTAGCCCATTGTATTTTGGTCGGCTATCGTATATTTGCAACTTATCACCTCGAAATGTTTTATCACTGCTGGACTTTACTGCGAGCAATGGTACTTTCCATTAATCGTAATTATAGGGCAGCACATGTATAAGGAATATTTTGGCTTCGTTGAGATGCCATTTTCGATTGTACCAAATTCTCGCTATTTGTTTTTGAGTCAGCGTCACCAAGAAGCGATGCAGAACCTACAAGCCGGTTTAGGCGAAGGTGGGGGCTTCGCGATGCTTACTGGTGAAGTGGGTACTGGAAAAACAACGGTCGCCAAAGCGATGTTGTCATCACTCGATAATCAGACTCAAGCTGGCCTTATACTCAACCCTACGTTTTCCAATTCAGATTTACTTGAAGCTATCTGCGATGAGTTTGAGGTCGAATACCCTGAACAAGCATCGTTGAAACAGCTGAGTCAGGCAATTCATCACTTCCTGCTTGATAGCCATGCTGAAGGCATTCAAACCTTATTGGTGATAGATGAGGCCCAACACCTTGCAGCTGATGTGTTGGAGCAGCTACGCCTTCTGACCAATTTAGAAACCGACAGTCGTAAGCTATTAAAGGTGCTGTTGGTTGGACAACCTGAATTACAGCAACACTTACAAACCACACAGCTACGTCAACTCGCGCAGCGGATTACAGGTCGCTATCACTTATTACCTCTTAATATCGAAGAAACGGGTAAGTACATCGCGTTTCGTTTGGAAACGGCTGGTGGTGAGCAGATGTTGTTTTCGAATCGTTCAATCAAGCTTATCTCCCAATATACCCATGGTATTCCGAGGCTCATTAACTTGGTGTGTGATAAAGCGCTGCAATTGGCTTTCCATGATGGTGATAAATCACTGAGTAATGAAACGGTTAACCGAGCTTGTCAGCAGGTCATGTCCTTTCAGGCCGATGTGTATCACGTCGAGAAAACTCAAGCTACTCATGTAGTTCCAAAGTTAATCCAATACGCGGGGATTGCCACATTAAGTGTCGGCCTTGCAATCGCGACCTTTAACTTCGCCCCAACCTATATTAGTTCATGGATGCCTGCGGATACTTCCAGTGAAGTGAAAACGGAAGTAGCGGCGAATACTCAACGCTCATTTGTGGCTGAAACACCGATATTGGATGATAAATCTATATCGGTTCAAGATCTCAAGGCTTCGAAGTTTGCACTACCACAAGATGTTCAGAATCACTTAAGGCAAGGGAATAATCAAACGCTTGCAATTAGGGACCTATACACGCTTTGGGGGTATGAATCTTCGCTTCGTGATTGGCTATGTTTGAGTGAACAACAAAGTGTATTTGTATGTGAGCAACATCAAGCCAATTTAGAATATTTGATTGAACTTGGAGTTCCCGTGGTTCTTAATCTGGAATTAGGTCAAGAACCTGTGTTTGCTGTACTTTATGGCGCGTCTGAGGAGTCTGTTGAGCTCCTAGTCAACGAAAAGCTATTGGTGATGCCTAAGCGCACCTTAAAGCAAATTTGGCAAGGTGATTATGTCGCGATTTGGAAACAGCCGCTAAGAGAGACCCTGAAAGAGGGCTATCAAGGTGAGGCGGTTGCTTTACTTGATCTATTGCTTTCAGAAGTCTTGGGTGAAGACGTATCGGGCAGTGATGTATTTGACTATGAATTGAAAATGAAAATCGAAGCGTTTCAAACTTGGCAGGGCATGTCTGTTGATGGCATCGCAGGTAAGCGCACCTTAGCAAGGTTGCAGAGATTAGCTCAACTCGACTCGCCTAAGTTGATGTCATTAGAAGGAGGCGAAAGCTAATGTCACGTATTATGCACGAGCTTAAACAGTCTTCTAATAATAAACCTAGCTTTAAAGGTTACCAAAACCATCACGTGCCTAGTTCTGCTAAAGGGATTAGCAACAAACGAGGTTCATCGTTAACAATGGGACTGATCCTTGTCTTGGTGCCTTCTTTATTGGTGGGCGGCGTTTTGGTTTATCAGTCGTATAATCAACAGCAGCAAGGCTCGGCTAGCCCCGTTGCCTCCGGAGCTCTGCCTGAATCAAAGCTTCAATCAGACTTTGAGCCTCAAATTGCCGGTTCTGGCATTGCCAGTGTGGATGCAGTGTCAGTGGATGCAGATGATAAAGCATTATTTTCTGTTCGCTCGGCACCGGTAATCCAGCTTTTGAAAGCACTACCGCGTCAAGAGATACATGCAAAGATGGGCACCGACATCGGTAATATCGCTAGTGATTCAAAAGCGATCGTGGCAAATGTAGAAAATAGTAATCAAGCAGCAACGAATTTTGAACCATTATCTATTGAACCGTCAGTTCAACCTGGAACGAATAATGATAATGTCACGCTGCAATCGGACCGTGATTTACTAAAAGGGTTAGACCTCACCGAGTTGCCACCCGATTTAGCGTTGAAGCTTGAATCAATGATGGGAGAGCAGTCGGTTTCACCTGAACCGATGGATTCTAGACCTGTGGGGAATATGGATTCTCAGGTCATCGGTTTAGAAACACATGGCAATAGATTGTCTGGTGTATTACCTAAGTTAGACTTACAAACTCACATGTACTCGAGTAGCGAAACTAAGCGTTGGGTAAAAGTGAATGGACATGAAGTTGCTCAAGGGGAATGGATCGAGCGGGGTATTCAGTTGCTTGAGATTAAACCACAATCGGTAATCATTGAATTCAATCAGCAGAAAATAGAAATCCCAGCTTTGTATGAGTGGAAAGGTTAGTACTATCGATATTACTTACTGTGATTGATGTTAGCGCAGTGATAGGTATTAGCGCTGTGACTTGAATGATAAATCCAGACAAATAAAAAGGAGCACCTCGGTGCTCCTTTTTGATATTCGATACTGAACCTACTGTAGCAAATGCGAGGCTTACGCCCAGCCGTTTGGTGACTTTCTACGACGAGGCATGATGTGTGGCAGAACAAGGCCAAGAAGTAGACCAATACCAGCAACACCACCACCGTACATGAAGTACTTCAATAGTAAGTCATCTTTTTGAGTATCTAGCTTAGCGCGTAGTTCGCGGTTCTCTGTTTGAGAGCTCGTTAGCTGTTGGCTAATCTCACTGTAGTTCTGCTCTAGTTCAGCAATCTGCTTGTTACGAGAGTCTAGAGAGCTTGCGAGACCTGCTTTTTCGCTATCAGCACTTTGGCGAGCATTTGCCAGCTTGCCTTTTACTTCAGAGAGTTCTTTCTCTAGCTTAGGCATGCGCAGCGCCATACTTTCTTTTGTGCTTACGAACTTACTCTCAACCCAACCTTTGCGTCCTCGGCTATCTTGAACCTGAGTGTAACCCGTGCTCTTGTTAGTTTGCAGGTAGGTGATTTTCTCACCGGCATCAATACTACCTATGATACGGAAAGTATTGTTTGGGCCAGAGTGCATATAAGTAAATAGTTTGTCAGCAATATAACGGTCTTGAGCAAAGGCAGCTGGAGCCGCAAGCATTGCGAACAAAACTAAGCTAATCAGTTTTTTCACAGTAAATCCTTTAACGATTCAAATTGGGTAGGCGTATGAGTCAGCCTCAATGAGCAAATAATATTTAGTTTTTTTATATGGTGCAACAAAGAAGGGAGGCAAAGCCTCCCTTTCTGTGCGTTTGAGTCAATAATGACATGGTATTTACATATCTTTACTGAAGCTCACCGTTTTCTGACGCTAATATTGACTAGCGTCAGGGCTATTACATAGTAAACATAGCCTGAATTGCGTAGAAGAATACAACAGCAAGTAGAGCACCTGCAGGTAACGTCACAATCCAAGAAGCTACGATGTTACGCACAACGCCTAAGTTTAGAGCTGCGATACCACGAGCAAAGCCTACACCTAATACCGCACCAACCAATGTTTGCGTGGTTGAAATCGGAAGGCCAGTACCAGAAGCAAGTACAACCGTACACGCGGTCGCTAGTTGAGCTGCAAAGCCACGGCTAGGAGTTAGTTCTGTAATACCAGTACCAACGGTTGCCATTACTTTATGACCCATTGTTGCAAGACCAACAACGATACCAATACCACCTAGTGGAAGAATCCACCATGCGATAGTGCTCTTGCCTGAGATTTCGCCCATGTGCTCAACCGTTGAAACAACCGCTGATAGTGGACCAATCGCGTTGGCAACATCGTTTGAACCGTGTGCGAATGCCATTGCACAAGCTGTGATAACCATTAGTACGCTGAAGATACCTTCTACGCCAGTAAAACCGTGGTCTTCTTCGCGGTTAGCAAACTTCTTCTGAATGTATAAGTAACCGCCAATCATGACGACAGCAGAAACACCTGCAGCCCATAACCATGCTTCAGTACCGGTTAGATGAAGGCCTACGTGCTTAAGACCTTTCTTGATCGTTACAAGTGCAATGACCATTGTAGTAATGAACATGTATACCGGTACAAAACGCTTCGCATTGAATAGCGGGTTTTCTGTATCGAATATCAGTCGTTGGGCACTGACAAATATGAGATAGGCGAAGATACCGGAAATCAATGGTGTGACAATCCAACTTCCCACAATGCCTTGGACACTGTTCCAATCTACAGCTTCAGTACCCACAGACACACAAGCAAAACCGATGATTGCACCGATGATTGAGTGAGTCGTTGATACTGGCCAGCCCATGTATGAAGCTAGAAGTAGCCATGTACCAGCAGCTAGTAGTGCAGACATCATACCGTACACAAGTACGTCAGGTTGATCTGCAAACAGAGATGTTTCGATAACACCTTTACGGATCGTGTCAGTTACTTCGCCGCCCGCAAGGTAAGCACCTGCGAATTCAAAGATCATTGCGATAATGATCGCTTGTTTAACGGTTAGAGCTTTAGAGCCTACTGAAGTGCCCATTGCGTTCGCAACGTCATTTGCACCAATACCAATAGCCATCAAGAAACCGAAAGCTGCTGCAACAATAATCAGGACAGTGCCGTAGTTAGCAAGGATATCCATCGTAATACCTAGTTGTTTGATAACAAGCGGAACAAATTTAGACGGAAAAAACCGCTCAGCGAGAGAAATACTCAGCGCATAAGTGGTTTGTTCAAAAAATGCTCTTCGTTATATAGTTAGCGTATGATTTAAGATCGAGAAAGCATTACTTCAAGACGAGCGCCCACACGCTGTGCTTGATCTGCAATACCACCAACCCATTCAAGAATTTTGTATAAGAACATGATATCAACTGGATTCAGACCATCTTCAATCGCCATTAGTTGTTGGCGTAGTTCGATCTGCATCGCGTCCGTGTCATCTTCAATTACATCTAATTGATGAATCATTTCAGCAACGAGTGTTACTTCACGGCCTTTAAAGCCCGTTTCAAGTAATTCGTCTAGTTCATTGATTACGTTTTGTGCTTGGTTCGCTGCATCTAGACAACGTTTAACGTAAGCGATGAAGTTTTCTTGCATAGGAGCAGGAATGACAAGTTGACGACCATATACACGGCCAGCAATGTCTTTCGCTAGGTTTGCTAGTTTGTCTTGTTGAGTTAATAGCTCCAACATATCGGTGCGATCAACTGGCATAAACAAACCGCGAGGAAGTTTAAGGCGAATTTCACGTTTTAGTACGTCAGCTTCTTTCTCAAGGTGAGAAATCTGAGCTCGAATTTCTGATGCTTTCTCCCAGTCACCTTTTGAAGAAACTTCAAAGAAATTAACTAGGTGAGAACAACATTCGTTCACGCATACTACGTGACGCTGCAAAGGTTTAATTGGGGACTTTGCAAATAACCCCATAATTGTATTTACTGGCATGGTCATCCAACCTAATAAATAATAACCTTAAAACAACATACACCATATTCATGGTGAAATGTTAAGCGATGGCTACAAAGTCGCGCATGTTAACCTAATCAATGTCTCATTAAAACTGTTTTAGATCATCATAAGGGCGATATTTCTGACTTGCTGAGTTTTCAAATTGGCAATATCCTGTCCCTATCTTCACAGAAAGGTATAACTATGGAAACCGAGATAGAACTGAAGTTTTTTGTTTCTCCTGATTTTTCAGAGACTTTACGCAAGAAAATTGCTGAAACTAAAGTACTTCAGCACAGTTGTCGTGAGCTAGGTAACATCTACTTTGACACCCCCGATAACTGGTTACGTAAGCACGATACTGGCTTGCGCATTCGACGCTTTGATGACGTATTTGTACAAACCGTAAAGACGGCTGGTCGTGTGGTTGCAGGCCTGCATCAAAGGCCTGAATACAATGCAGAACATGACAGCAATGAACCTAAGCTAGCCCTACATCCAGAGGACATCTGGCCAGCGGGTAAAGACATCGAAACGCTGCAAGCTGAGCTGACTCCTCTATTTTCTACCAACTTCACACGTGAGCAGTGGTTGATTGGTATGCCTGATGGCAGTCAAGTCGAGGTCGCATTCGATCAAGGTTTTGTTGAATCAGGCGAACTGCAAGAACCGATTTGTGAAGTCGAATTGGAACTTAAGTCCGGTCAAACAGATGCTCTATTTACATTGTCTCGTCAATTCTGTGAACAAGGTGGCATGCGTTTAGGTAATCTAAGCAAAGCCGCTAAGGGTTACCGCCTTGCTCAAGGTTATCAAGGAGATGAAGTGACTCCTTTGACCTTAGTTGATACTGATAAAAGTGATACCGTTGAATCGTGTTTTATTCAATCTTTAGAGCATGCTCTCGCTCATTGGCATTATCATGAGCAGATCTTCACCGAGCGCCAATCAATTGAAGCGTTACATGAGATCAGTCACTCGCTGAGTTTCATCCGTCAAACCTTCACTATCTATGGTGGTATTGTCCCAAGACGCGCGAGTGCTATTTTACGCCAAGAGCTCAAGTGGCTTGAGCAAGAGCTCAACTGGCTGAAAAGCTATGACCACTTCGAAGATTTGCTCGAAGATAAAGGCCACGTACTGCGTAAATTGGATGCGCGTAAGTTTTTGGTCGCTGAACTTAAAGAGATGCAAGAGCAACTTCCCGATCGCGAAGAGCTGCTTACCCTGTTGAGCTCTGCTCGTTACACTGGTTTGTTGCTAGATCTGAGTCGCTGGATCTTGTCTCGTGGCTGGCAACCATTCTTAGACGAAAAAGCACGTGAACAAATGGCACGTGGTATCGAATGGTTTTCGGTTAAGCAACTCGATCGCACATGGGCCGACTTGATGGAAGCTTTCCCGCCAGAGCGAGTGATGACTAGCCAAGCGTATATTGAACAGCAATATCGTTTGATGAGAAACCTATATTCTGGTGTTGGTTTCGCGAGTTTGTATGATGACGATGAACGAAACAGTTTCCGCTTGCCATGGGCCGATATGGTGCAAGGTATTGACGATTTGCTGGCACTTAAAACATTAGAGCCTTTGACTGAGAAGTTAGAAGGCGATGAGAAGGTTCAGCTAGAGCGTTGGTTAGCTCGTCAAGAGGTGTCTATTCTGCATGCGATGGAACAGACACGGCAAATAAGTGTAGAAGTTGAGCCGTATTGGCAAGACTGAGTTTCATAACAACATGAAATTGAAAATAGGGCTTCGGCCCTATTTTTTTGTTTGTTGTTCCAGCTTTTCTAGTCGTTCGAGAATTTTCTGTTGTTGCTCAATGATCTTCTCAAGGTGCTTCTCTTTGTTTTCAGCTCGTTGATTGTCATGGCGAGTTGGAGAGGTGATCAAAGAAGTAATCAACCCTGAAATCATACCAAAAACACCCACACCACAAATGATCACCAGAGAAGCGACTAACTTGCCTGAGCTCGTCACTGGATAATGATCGCCGTACCCCACGGTACTAATCGTTACGAAAGCCCACCATAAAGCATCTTGGCCAGTGGTAATGTTGGCATTGGGATCCTTGTGCTCTAGCAGCAGTATTGTTCCTGCACCTATGGTCAGGAGAATAACCAATAGCAAAATAATTGAGGCGAGTGTCGTTTCTTTTCGATTGCTAAACAGCTCCCTGAAAACACGTTTTCCTGACCGAAGAACGAGAATCACGCGCAAGATCTGAAAAATGCGAGCGAATCGAAGTGGCTCGACCATAGGGATGCTTGCCAAGAAATCGATCCAGTGTACTTTTAGATATTCTTTCTTATTTTGTGATCTGAATAGATCAATAGTGAGCTGAAAAAGAAAAACGCTACAGATTATAAAGTCCAGGCCGATAAGAACTTGTTTCGATTCTTTATCAATCGGTGCAAACAATAAGCCTGAGATCACAAATAACGCTAAGAAAGAGAGAATCAGTGATAATAAGCTCATCGGCTTAGTGGTGTCTTTGATACTATTTAACATTCATACGAGGCTCAAAATAAATCGCGAACTTTGACTGACATAGCCATCTCGCGGATATAGAAGCCATCAATATATAAGAGTTAATGGAGAACTGACAATGACTAAACTGTCATTCAAGCCGTGGGAAAGGATTATCTCGGACATCCGTCTCGTTCCAAAAATGATCATGCTGATGGTTTTCAGCACTATCTTGATTATTTCGAAGCAGCTATGGGACGCAAGTGCGTTTTACGATTCATTACTTGCAGTCACTAACAATGCACAAGTTGCACAGCAGCATTACGAGACTTACCTAGTTCAAGTGGCTTGGCAAACAGCCTTGATGATCATTGTGTTTGTGGTTCTTCTATTGGCGGCAGCGCGCGTTATGCTTCGCCAAACTCAATACCTCAATGACGCCATTAAAACGATGGCCGATAAGAACCTATCAGTGCCAATTCATATGGATTGTAAAGATGAATACGGTGATGTTGCACGAGAACTCGAAAAAACTCGAGTCCAGTTGAATGACATGATCAAAACTCAGGTGGCCTCTTCTGATGAGTTGTTTGCCCTGACGGAAGTGATGACCATCAGCATGTCCGAAACCAAAGATTCAGCTCAGGAAGAATTTAACGAAATCGACCAACTAGCGACAGCAATGAGCGAGATGACGTCTACTGTGCAAACCGTGGCTGAGCACGCGCAAAGTGCTTCTTCTCTTACTGAGCAAGCATCAGGTCAAGCACTAACAGGTCAGAAGTTCGTTCAAGGTTCTGTTTCTAAGATGAGTGAGCTTTCTTCGGACATCGCAGCCTCTGCAGCAGCGGTAAACCAAGTAGAAGAGCGCGTAGACTCGATTGGCAGTGTGGTTGGTACTATCCAAGGCATTTCAGAGCAAACCAACCTATTGGCTTTGAACGCAGCGATTGAAGCCGCGCGTGCAGGTGAAGCGGGGCGTGGTTTTGCGGTTGTTGCCGATGAGGTTCGTAACCTTGCGCAACGTACTCAGCAAGCGACAGTAGAAATTCAAGATATGATCAGCCATCTACAAAGCAGTGCTAACTCGGCTGTAGAGCTGATGGAAAAGAGTGTTGTTGAAGCGGCTGAAGGCGTAGACCTAGTGACTAACGCTGGTTCTGAGCTTGATGGCATCGTAAGTCAGGTAAACCAGATTAATGATATGAACTTCCAGATCGCGACTGCTGCGGGCCAACAAACTAGTGTGGCGGAAGAGATGAGTGTCAATTTGACCAATGTTCGTGAGCTTGTTGAAGCCTCCGTAGTGGTGGTGGGTGAGCTTCTCGAGACTTCTGAGATCATGGAAAGCAACGCACAAGAGCTAGACGGTAAGATTAAGCAGTTTAAGGTTTAATCCCCTGTTCTCGGTCTTGAGCTCTAGTTCGCAAGATCTATAGGTCTATTCCTAGAGGTTTGGCCACGGAGACTTGTTATTAGAGATAAAGGCTTTGCTTGATCAGTTCACTGATAAAACGCCCACATTGCTAATGTGGGCGTTTTTTATTGGCAGAACTTTGGTATAACTAATCATTAGTTTTTAGAACTCGTTATTGAAGAACCGAACCGACAAACCAATTGTTCGGTGCGCAGCTTACACAAGGAAGAAACATGCCATTGCCTTCTCTACTCGTCACTCATTCCCAGTCTGCTTTTGAGCAATTATTAGAGCATCAAAGTGACGCCATTAACATTTGGCCTGAGTCGCTGATTGCCGATCTCAAGCGTGTATTAGGCTTGAGCTGTTTTGTGGGTGATTGTTTACAGCGTGACTCGATTTTATCCAGCACCTTGCCAGAGGTGCTGAGATGCCAAGAGCGTGCGGAAGGGTATCGTAAGCGTTTGGCCGAGTTACTTTCAGGTTGTGTTGATGAAATGAGCGGTCAACGTGTACTGCGTCAATTCCGTAATCGTGAGATGACCTACATTGCTTGGCGTGACTTTATGGGCTCATGGGATCTAGAACAGAGCTTAAATCATTTGTCGATGCTAGCAGAGGCGATGATCTTTGAGACCTATCAATGGCAGTACGATATTTGTTGTAAAGAGTGGGGCACACCTTGTAACGAGCAAGGAGAAGCGCAGCCTATGTTGATCATAGGTATGGGCAAGTTAGGTGGCGGTGAGCTGAATTTCTCTTCCGATATCGATCTAATTTTTACTTACCCTGAGAATGGTGAAACCCAAGGAGCAAGAAGAAGTATCGCCAACGCGCAGTTCTTCACGCGTTTGGGGCAACGTATTATCAAGGCGCTTGATCAGCAAACCTTTGACGGATTCTGTTATCGAGTCGACATGCGCTTGCGTCCATTCGGGGAGAGCGGCCCTTTGGTCATGAGCTATGCTGCTCTTGAAGACTATTACCAAGAACAAGGCCGTGACTGGGAACGCTACGCAATGGTTAAGGCGCGTGTGATGGGCAGCGAAATGTACCCTGAATACCAAGAGCTCCGCCAGATGCTGCGTCCGTTTGTTTTTCGTCGTTATATTGACTTCAGTGCCATTCAATCTTTGCGTCGAATGAAGTCGATGATCAGTAGCGAAGTGCGACGTCGCGGCTTATCAAACAACATTAAGCTTGGCTCTGGTGGTATTCGTGAAGTCGAGTTTATTGCTCAAGTCTTTCAACTGATTCGTGGTGGACGTGAACCGAGCCTTCGTGGTCGAGGTTTGTTGGAGACGTTAAGTGCGATTGAATCTCTTCATTTATTAGAAGCAGAAGAGGTCGGTCACTTACGTGAGGCATACCTGTTTTTACGCCGCCTTGAGAACCTATTACAAGCGATGGCCGACAAGCAAACTCAAACCTTACCTGATGGCGATTTCGAACAGTTGCAACTTGCTGTCGCCATGCAGTTTGCAGATTGGGATGGTTTGATTGATGCGACCCGTGCTCATATGGCGAATGTTCACACCGTATTCGAAGACCTAATTGGGGTTGATGAAGATGATGCTAACCCAATCGCGAGTCACTTTAGTGAGTTGTGGGATATGGCTCATAAGCAAGATGTGATTGAGCAGGTTCTAGAGCATGACATCGCGATTGCTAACCCGCAGCAAGCGGCGAAAACCATTATCCAATTCAAAGCTGATTTGGCTAAGAAAACCCTTGGCCCTCGTGGACGTGAGGTACTCAATCGATTAATGCCCAAAGTGTTTCAAGCGCTCTACACCGCCAAGGATGCTGAATTTGGTTTGTCTCGAGTACTGCACCTGCTGCAAAAAATTGTTACGCGTACCACGTATCTTGAGCTATTGGATGAGCACCCCGCGGCCCTCACTCAACTCGTTCGCTTATGTACAGCGAGCCCGATGATCTCGGAGCAGTTGGGTCGCTATCCAATCCTGTTAGATGAACTTATTGATCCGCAGCAACTCTATAATCCCGTGCCTTTAGAGTCTTACAAGACCGAGTTACGTGATTATCTAGCCCGTATTCCTGAAGATGACATGGAGCAACAGATGGAGGGGCTGCGTCAGTTTAAGCAGACTTGTATCTTGAGAATTGCAGCCGCTGATATTGCGGGCGTTTTACCTGTTATGAAGGTAAGCGACCATCTAACCTATTTAGCAGAAGCGATTGTTGAGGCGGGTATTAATCAAGCATGGCTGCAAGTGTCGGCTAAGTTCGGTGAGCCCACTCATGTGAAAGATCGAGAAGGGCGCGGTTTTGCCGTGGTTGGTTATGGCAAAGTTGGTGGCTGGGAGCTGGGTTACAACTCCGATCTTGATATTGTGTTCATGCACGATTGCCCAGTACACATCTATACTGATGGTAAGAAAGAGATTGATGGACGCCAGTTTTATCTAAGGTTGGCACAGCGCATTATTCATATTTTCTCGACCAGAACTGCTTCTGGTATTTTGTACGAGGTCGACACTCGCTTGCGCCCTTCAGGTGTCTCTGGTCTATTAGTGAGTCCAACCGATGCCTTTGATGAGTATCAGCATAATGACGCGTGGACTTGGGAGCACCAAGCTTTGACTCGCGCTCGTATGATTTATGGTGATGACTTATTGGCTTCGGCATTTAACAAGACTCGCCATGAGATTTTGTGTTTGACTCGAGATGAAGCTGTACTTAAAAAATCCGTTGTCGATATGCGTGAAAAAATGCGCGGGCACCTAGGTGGAAAAAAAGCCGATCGATTCATGCTGAAACAAGATACGGGTGGTATCACCGATATTGAGTTTTTGGCGCAATATTTAGTACTTCGATACAGTAATGAAAAACCTAAGTTGACTCGTTGGTGTGACAATGTACGAATCTTTGAAAGTCTGTTGTCACAAGGGATTATGGACGAACAGCAAGGCATGGCATTAACTAATGCCTATACAACATTAAGAGATGAAATCCATCACCGCAACCTACTCAACCTTGATGCGGACGTGGCGATTGATAAATTTAAAATGGAAAGGGAACATGTTGTTCAGGCATGGAAGCAATGGATGGAAGCGTAACGGAACTATTTCTTAACGGTTACGTCATTATCATTTAGTGATCGCTTATCGACTTCTTAGCTACTAGAGTATCTATCGAGTTAGGCTTTCACTCATTTTTCTATGGTTTAGCCACTGTAATCAGTGTGCTAGACTCTAGCCAGATTCGATTTTTGGAGATCCACAATGAAACCAATTCTACCTGACTACAGCCAATCAGGCGTTCTTGTTGTCGGTGATGTAATGCTTGACCGTTACTGGTATGGCCCTACTGGCCGTATTTCACCAGAAGCACCTGTGCCCGTTGTTAAAGTAGAAAATAACGAAGAGCGCCCTGGTGGTGCTGCCAACGTAGCAATGAATATTGCCTCTCTTGGTGGTCATGCTCATATCGTTGGTTTGACTGGAAAAGATGAGCCAGCTGAGGTGTTGAAAAATACTTTGGGTGCATTAAAGGTTAAGTGTGATTTTGTTGAGTTGGACGATTACCCGACCATCACAAAATTGCGTGTCATGAGCCGTGGACAGCAGTTGATCCGTCTTGATTTTGAAGACAAATTTGAGAACACGGATCCTGAACTTGTTTTATCTCGCATGGAGCAAGCTCTTCCTAATGTACGCTCGGTAATCTTATCTGATTATGCGAAAGGTGCTTTGGAGCATGTGCAGAGCTTTATTCAAAAAGCGCGCGCAGCGAACGTTCCGGTGTTTATTGATCCTAAAGGTGCAGATTTTGAACGCTACCGTGGGGCGACATTACTTACGCCAAACATGGCGGAGTTTGAGCTGGTTGCCGGTAAGGTTAAGTCTGAAGATGAAATGATCGAAAAAGGGCTCGCGTTAATCGAAGAGTTTGATTTTGAAGCCTTGTTAGTGACTCGCAGTGAGCATGGCATGACATTGCTCCGCAAAGGCGTAGAACCATTCCACTTACCGACTCAAGCAAAAGAAGTGTATGACGTTACTGGTGCTGGTGATACGGTTATTTCAGTATTAGCAGCTTCAGTTGCTGCAGGTAAGCCACTTGATGAAGCGTGTGCATTAGCAAACGCTGCAGCTGGCGTGGTAGTCGGCAAGCTAGGTACATCGACGTTGTCTACGATTGAGTTAGCGGAAGCGATTCATGGTAGCCAAGATACTGACTACGGTGTGATCTCTGAAGCTGCCCTAGTTGAAGCTGTGAAACGTGCTCGTGCGAAAGGTGAGAAAGTCGTTATGACTAATGGCTGCTTTGATATCCTGCATGCGGGACATGTCTCTTACATGAACCATGCTGCTGAGTTAGGTGATCGTTTGATAGTTGCTGTGAATACGGATGAATCAGTGAAACGCTTAAAAGGTCCAGGTCGTCCTGTGAACCCAACCGATCGTCGTATGGCGGTACTGGCTGGTTTAGGTGCGGTTGATTGGGTTGTTCCGTTTTCTGAAGATACACCGCAACGTTTGATCTCTGAAGTTCTTCCAAGCATTCTTGTGAAAGGTGGTGATTACAAACCTGAAGAGATTGCTGGTGGTGCAGAAGTGATTGCGGCTGGCGGTGAAGTTAAAGTACTTAACTTTGAAGATGGTTGCTCTACGACTGAAATCATTAAAGCGATTAAAGGTGGTCGAGGCTAACTCTTAGTCTTCTAGCTTTCTCGTCTCAAGGCTTAACCTTTGGGTTAAGCTGAGATCAACAGATAATAAAAATGCCGCTCATTGAGCGGCATTTTTGTAGCGGTAATCTAGTCACTTTATTAAAGACTCTGGTTAGAGTATTTAACTAGGATTTAAGCATTACTTACTTGCGACTTTTAGACCTGCGTTTACATCAACAATGTCTTGTTCGCTTAGCGTGCCAACAGCTTGACGAAGCTGAAGTACACTTAGGATGTAGTTGTAACGAGCATCTGAAAGGTTCTTGTTGGCATCGTATAGACGACGAGTTGAATCTAGTACGTCAACGATAGTACGAGTACCTACATCAAAACCTGCTTCTGTAGCTTCTAGAGCCGACTGAGCAGAAACAACAGACTGTTCGTAAGCGCGTAGCGCACCAATTGAGGCACTGATGTTGTTGTTGAATGCACGAACGTCTTTCACAACGCTACGGTAAGTTGCCTCTAGGTCTTCACTTGCTGCAACGTAGTTGTATTCAGCCTGTTTAGTCAAAGAAGTTGTACTACCACCTGTGTATAGAGGCACAACTAAATTTAAGCCGACGTTTAGGTTATCTTGGTCGTAATCACTAGGGCTGCTTGATTGATCGGCAAGAGAGTAGCTACCGTCCAACGTTAGGCTAGGTAGATGACCTGAGCTTGCTAGCGTGATGTTATCTTTAGCGATGTCTTGATCAATACGTGATGCCAATAGCTTCAGATTTTTCTCTTGAGCTTGCTCAACCAGTGCAACAGCAGATTCAGAAGACTTGCTTGCTGAGAAGCGGTCTGTATCTAAGATGTTTAGGTTAGAGTGCTCTTGACCTGTGATTTCACGTAGACCTTCGTAGTTATTAATCAGAGTGTTCTCTGCTAAAACTTCATCAGCCAAAACACCATCGTACTGAGCTTGCGCATCATGCACATCGGTGATTGCTGAAAGGCCAACTTCAAAGCGCTGCTTAGTTTGTTCCAGTTGACGAGCAACTGCGGCTTTTTCAGCACGAACAAACTCTAGGCTATCTTGAGCACGAAGTACTTCGAAGTAAGCGGTAGCAACACGAAGGATCAAAGCTTGTTGCTCTGCTGCGTATGAAGAATCAGCTTGGCGAGCTTTTTTCTCTGCTGTATCTAGCGTGATCCAAGAAGAGCGCTTGTACAGCTCCTGAGAAAAGTAAATTCCAGCTCCCCATTGATTGCTGTCATTATTTACATCACTTCGCTCACCACGGTTGATGTCGTAGTTAGCTCTCAAGTCAATTTGTGGTAGCAAGTCACTACGGTTTGACGTTACTGCTTCAAAAGCGGCATCGCGCTTCGCTGCTGAACGAAGAAGTTGAGGATCGTTCTGTTTTGCTTGGTCGTAAACCTCAGCTAGCGTATCAGCGAAAGCTGACGAACTCAGGCTGCCAATTGCTGCACTGATAAATAGTGGAAGCAGTTTTTTCATTTTCCTATTCCTGCCTTTAATGGAATTTTCTTTAAAAGAGTTTAACCCAGTTTGGTGGTAATTTACTCGAAACTTTGCACTTTTTTACAGTTAACTGTCCACTTGTGCAATATTTATTTTTTAAAACTTAACTTTAATTATAAGTTTTATACTAAAAGTTGAACCTTATCCTTGGTAGTTAACTCGGACAATGAGTAAACTATAAGATCACTTAGTGAGGTATCAAATGCAACAGTATGACAATCAACGACATGAGTTTACTCCGCAAGATGTGGAAATAGTCTCAAAAGAGACGCTGTTTCGTGGTTTTTTCAAAATGGTTAAGTACACATTTAAACATAGACTGTTTGAGGGCGGCTGGAGCCAACCAATCGAGCGTGAGATGTTTGAGCGTGGACATGCTGCCGCGTTGTTACCTTATGATCCTATACGTGACGAAGTCGTGATCGTCGAACAGATCCGTGTCGGTGCTCTAGAGCATGAGAACCCGTGGCAATACGAAATTGTTGCGGGGATTATTGATACCGATGAATCACCACAAGATGTTGCTCGTCGTGAGGCGATGGAAGAAGCGGGAGTCGAAGTCGGATCTGTATTGCCTATTACTTCGTATTATCCTTCATCCGGCGGTTGCTCAGAAAAGCTCGACGTCTTTGTTGGTTGTGTTGACGCCACGACAGCAAAAGGGGTTCACGGATTGGATTACGAAGGTGAAGATATTCGAGTACAAGTGATGAGTCGCGAAGCCGCTTATCAGTTAGTAAAAGACGGTGTGTTTGAAAATGGCGCCACGATCATTGCGCTGCAGTGGCTACAATTAAACTACCAAGAATTACAGTCAGAGTGGATAGATTAACGTCATGCCAAATATAGCAGTCAAAAAACCGTATCATGTCGATCTGGCTGAATTGATGCGAGTTTACGAGACTAACTATGCCAAACTTAATGCTCTGTTACCGGTTGAGCATGAGGTTGGTGACGTTCGCTGTTACCAAGCCGTTAATATGGTGTATCAATTGACAGTGAATGAGGTCACAAAATACACCACATTAATAGATATATGTCAGAGTGACGCGATGCCAGTGTTTCCTTTGCCAAAAATGTCTGTCAGGCTATATCACGACGCTCGAGTTGCAGAAGTGTGCGCTAGCGGGGATTTTTCGCGAGTCAAAGCAAAATATGACTATCCCAACACAAAACTTCTGCAAAAGGATGAGAAATTTCAATTGAACAAATTTCTTGGGGAATGGTTAACGTTTTGTTTAAAAACAGGTATCAGCCGAACCCCAGTTTCTTTTTAATTGAGCCTATTTAAAAACACTTTTAAAGTCTAAACAGTAACGTATCTGGATTTGTTATTTTGGAATTATCACACACTTCAAAATTTGATGAGAGCAGTATTAAGCTTGTACAGCTAACGGACACGCATTTATTTGCGCCGAGCAATGGCAGCTTATTAAGCATCAACACTCAAGATAGCTTTCGTGCTGTAGTCGATGCCATTGTTAGTCAAGGCTTTGACTATCAAGCGATTTTGGCAACCGGTGATATTTCTCAAGATCACAGTGCTGAGTCGTACCAAAAATTTGAGTCAGGAATTCAACCTTTGGATAAGCCGTGTTACTGGTTACCAGGGAATCATGACTTCAAACCGAATATGGGCAGTGTTTTACCATCACCACAAATACAGTGCGTTGAGCATGTCTTGCTAGGCAATAATTGGCAGATGGTGATGCTGGACTCGCAAGTGGTTGGTGTGCCTCACGGACGTCTCAGTGATCAACAGCTTGATCTACTAGAACAAAAGCTAACCGAATTCCCCGAACGTAATACCTTGGTTCTGCTGCACCATCATCCACTATTGGTTGGCAGTGCATGGCTGGACCAACATAACCTGAAAGATGCTGATCAATTTTGGGAAGTGGTTCAACAGCACACCAATGTGAAAGCGGTACTGTGTGGTCACGTTCATCAAGACATGAATCGAGATCATCATGGTGTACAAGTCATGGCAACACCGTCGACTTGTGTGCAATTCAAACCTAACTCAGATGACTTTGCGGTTGATACTTTGTCGCCTGGTTGGAGAGAGATTGAATTGCATCAAGATGGATCTGTAAGCACGCAAGTTCGCCGTTTACCTCATGGACAATTCTTACCTGATTTTGAAGCGGCAGGTTATTGATGTTTGATTCTGAACAGCAAGCCGCTAAGCCGCCACTGCTTCTCTATATTCACGGCTTTAACAGTTCATCACGTTCTCACAAAGCAACGGTGATGGCTGACTATTGCGCGGAGCATCGTCCTGATATCAAGGTGATGACACCTCAACTGCCGAGTTTTCCTCAGCAAGCGGCCATTTATTTGCAGCAACTGGTGGAGCAATATAAAGAGCAATATCAGATAGCGTTGGTAGGTAGCTCGTTGGGTGGCTATCTTTCAACATGGCTGAATAGTCACTATGGCTTTAAAGCTGTGGTTGTGAACCCAGCCGTTAAGCCGTATGAGCTTCTTGCTGACTATTTAGGTGAACAAGTAAATCCATACACAGAAGAGCGATATGTTCTGGAAACAAAACATATCAATGAACTGAAGGCGTTAGAGGTTCCGGCTATCGCTCAGCCGAGTGACTTCTGGTTACTTCAGCAAACGGAAGACGAAGTTCTGGATTACCGACAAGCGGTAGAGAAGTACCAAGGTGCAGTACAGACAGTAGAAGAGGGCGGGGATCATAGCTTTGTTAATTTTGAACGCTACCCCCAACAAATCATCACCTTTCTAAATCTTTAATCTGTTTCAGCAATCAAGTAATTTTCTCTTGTTTGACTGTTATTTCATCTATCAGTGGTGAAATATCATAGTTTGATGCCTTAGTTTTTGAACTAGCTTGACATCATTACTCAGCTTCCAGACTATATTCCCCAATACTTCGCTCGTTCGCTCTACTATGACGGTTCATAGTAATGATTTCGCTTTAGTCAAACTAGAGCCAGCGAACTGACGCAAACTTTTTGAGTAAACTCCGTATTATGACTGAACAATATAATGCAAAAGACCTCGAGGTACTTGAAGGTCTCGACCCCGTGCGACACCGCCCGGGAATGTATACCGAGACAGAAAGACCAAACCACCTTGCCCAAGAAGTCATTGATAACTCGGTTGATGAAGCACTAGCGGGACACGCTAAGAAGATTAAAGTCGTGTTGCATGCTGACCAATCGTTAGAAGTGACGGATGATGGCCGTGGTATGCCGGTTGATATCCACCCTGAAAAAGGCATCTCAGGTGTTGAGCTGATTTTAACTAAGCTCCACTCTGGCGGTAAGTTCTCGAACAATAACTACAAGTTTTCAGGTGGTTTGCACGGGGTAGGTATCTCGGTGGTAAACGCGTTGTCAAAACGTGTTGAAGTGACGGTTCGCCGTGACGGTCAGGTACATGAAATTGCCCTTGAAGGTGGTCATGCCGTAACGGATCTTACTGTTACAGGTACTTGTGGTCATCGCAATACCGGTACGACGGTACATTTTTGGCCAGATCCAAAATATTTCGATAGCTCTAAGTTCTCTGTTTTACGTCTTATCAATAACTTGCGCGCTAAAGCTGTACTTTGCCCTGGTTTAGAAATCACCTTTGTCGACAAGGTTGGCGGTGAAGAACATAAATGGTTCTATGAAGATGGTCTAAAAGACTACCTTGCAGAAGGTGTGAAAGGTTACACCTTACTGCCTGAGGAACCTTATGTTGGCGAATTCGTTGCTGAAACAGAAATGGCGAACTGGGCGATTATTTGGCAGCCAGAAGGCGGTGATATGATCACCGAGAGTTACGTGAACTTAGTACCAACTAAGCAAGGTGGTACACACGTAAACGGCCTTCGACAAGGTCTGCTTGATGCAATGCGTGAGTTCTGTGAATTTCGTAACCTTCTACCGCGTGGCGTTAAGTTAACGGGTGACGATATTTTCGATCGTTGTTCGTACGTATTATCGGTGAAGATGCAAGATCCGCAATTTGCTGGTCAAACAAAAGAACGTCTTTCTTCTCGTCAAACCGCAGCGTTTGTGTCTGGGGTGGTAAAAGATGCCTTTAGCTTGTGGTTGAACGAAAAACCACAACTGGCAGAACAGTTAGCTGAAGCTTGTATTGCGAATGCTCACCGTCGCATGCGCGCAAGCAAAAAGGTTGTGCGTAAGAAGATTGCTTCAGGCCCAGCACTGCCGGGTAAGCTAACCGATTGTTCGGTTCAAGATTTAAGTCGTACCGAAATCTTCTTCGTGGAAGGGGACTCGGCGGGTGGTTCTGCTAAACAAGCACGTGATCGTGAGTTCCAAGCGGTTATGCCACTTCGCGGTAAGATCCTAAATACATGGGAAGTGTCAGCGGACCAAGTATTGGCTTCACAAGAAGTACATGATATTTCGGTGGCTCTGGGTATCGACCCGGACAACGATGATTTATCAGGCCTGCGTTACGGTAAGATCTGTATCCTTGCCGATGCGGACTCGGATGGTCTTCATATCGCGACACTGCTATGTGCATTGTTTACCCGCCATTTCCATGCATTGGTTGAAGCGGGTCATATCTATGTGGCAATGCCTCCTCTGTATCGTATCGATTGCGGTAAAGAAGTGTTCTACGCACTCGATGACGCAGAGAAAGATGGTGTGCTTGAGCGACTGTCGCAGAAGAAAGCTAAGATCAACGTGCAACGATTCAAAGGTCTGGGTGAAATGAACCCACTTCAGTTACGTGAAACCACCATGGATCCAAACACTCGTCGTCTTGTTCAATTAACGATTGATGACAACGAAGCGACCAACGAGATGATGGACATGCTGCTTGGTAAAAAACGTGCAGATGATCGCCGTACATGGCTACAGACTAACGGTGATATGGCCGAGGTATAATGGATGTCTAACGAAATTACATATGATGGCGTTGAACAGCTGCCAATGCGCAAGTTCACCGAAGATGCCTACTTAAATTACTCAATGTACGTGATCATGGATCGTGCATTACCGTATATCGGTGATGGCTTGAAGCCAGTGCAGCGTCGTATTATCTACGCGATGTCTGAGCTGGGCTTATCAGCTGCATCGAAATACAAAAAATCAGCACGTACCGTTGGTGACGTATTAGGTAAGTATCACCCACACGGTGACTCTGCTTGTTACGAAGCGATGGTATTGATGGCGCAGCCTTTCTCTTACCGCTACCCATTGGTAGACGGTCAAGGTAACTGGGGTGCTCCGGACGACCCGAAATCGTTCGCTGCAATGCGTTATACCGAAGCGAAATTGTCTAAGTTTGCTGAGGTTCTGCTAGGTGAACTAGGTCAAGGCACCGTTGATTGGCAACCAAACTTTGATGGCACCATGAAAGAGCCTCAAATGTTGCCTGCACGTCTGCCTCACATCTTACTTAACGGTATTACTGGTATCGCGGTAGGTATGGCGACTGACATCCCGCCTCACAATGTCCGTGAAGTGGCGAACGCAGCGATTCACTTGATTGATACGCCGAAAGCTGAACTTCCAGATGTGATGGGTTTCATTCAAGGCCCTGATTACCCGACAGAGGCTGAGATTATTTCGCCGAAGTCGGACATCGAAAAGATCTACCGTACTGGACGTGGCAGCATCAAGATGCGCGCGGTTTGGCACAAGGAAGGCTCTGATATTGTTATCACGGCTTTACCTCATCAAGTGTCAGGTGCGAAGTTACTTGAGCAAATTGCTAACCAGATGCGCGCTAAGAAGCTGCCAATGGTTGACGACTTACGTGATGAATCAGATCACGAGAACCCAACGCGTATTGTTGTCGTTCCTCGCTCAAACCGTATCGACTGTGACCAATTGATGAGCCACCTGTTCGCTTCTACGGATCTAGAGAAAAACTTCCGCGTTAACTTGAACATGATTGGTTTAGACAATCGTCCTCAAGTTAAAGGCCTAGTTCAAATTCTGAAAGAGTGGATTGAGTTCCGTCGTACAACTATTCGTCGTCGTTTGCAGTACCGTTTAGATAAAGTACTAGCACGTTTGCACATTTTAGAAGGTTTGCTTGCTGCTTATCTTAATATCGATGAAGTGATTGAAATCATTCGTACAGAAGACGAACCATGTCCTGTATTGATGAGCCGTTTCAACATTTCTGAAATTCAAGCTAATGCGATTCTTGATATTAAACTTCGTAACTTAGCTAAGTTAGAAGAGTTTAAAATCCGAGCGGAACAAGAGGAACTTGAAGCTGAACGTGAAAAGCTTGAAAAGCTACTCGGTTCAGAGCGTCGCTTGAATACGTTGATCAAGAAAGAAATCCAAGCAGATGCAGATAAATACGGCGATGATCGTCGTTCACCTCTGATTGAGCGTGCTGAAGCGAAAGCACTAACAGAACGTGACTTAGTACCAAGCGAACCAATCACGGTTGTGTTGTCTGAGAAAGGTTGGATTCGTCATGCTAAAGGGCATGAAGTTGATGCTGAAGGCTTGAACTACAAATCTGGTGATAAGTTCTTAGCGAGTGCTAAGGGTAAGAGTAACCAACAAGCGGTGTTCCTTGGCAGTGATGGCCGAAGCTACTCCCTTGAATCTCATTCATTACCGTCGGCACGTAGCCAAGGTGAGCCAATTACAGGCCGCCTGAACGTCAGCCCTGGTACTTCGATTCGCCAAGTGGTGATGGGAGAGAATGAACAATTATGGTTAGTCGGTTCTGATGCAGGTTATGGCTTTGTTTGTAAGGGTAGCGATCTGCTTTCAAAGAACAAGAGCGGTAAAGCGTTAGTTAACTTGCCACAAGCTTCTGAAGTGATGTTGCCAAGCCCTATTGCAGATCTGGACAGTAACCAGATTCTGGCGATTACTAACCAAGGCCGTATGTTGTTGTTCCCTATTAAAGACCTACCTCAGCTGAGCAAAGGTAAAGGCAACAAGATCATCAACATCCCTTCTGCGAAAGCAAAAGAGCGAGAAGAGTTTGTATCGCATCTGATGGCTATTCCAGAGAATGCAACGCTGACTATTTACGCGGGCAAACGTAAACTTGGCTTGAAACCTGCGGATCTTGAAAACTTCCGTGGTGAGCGTGGTCGTCGTGGTGGTCTGCTCCCAAGAGGTTTGCAGCGTGTGACTCGCATCGATATCGATGAACCTAGTGACGCCTAGTTTTGATTGAGTTTATCATTAGCTTTGATTGATAAAAGAAAACCCAGCTTAAGAGCTAACACTGATCATTTAAGCATTTTCCTGATCAGTTGAACGATCCTACAGATGGTT